>NZ_RZQE01000041.1:0-24390 GCF_004022955.1 Mesorhizobium sp. M7A.F.Ca.US.002.01.1.1
GCCTGCAGGCTATGGCGTCTGCCTCCCAGAGGCTCTTTCCCTCATCATCCACAAGGATGGGCAGTGAGAGGTTGGGATTTAACCGGCGAAATTTCTCCATTTGCCCGGCAGCGAATGGCGAGGCGAATTCGAAGTCCAGTTTCGTTTCGAGATAGCGTGCGACCGCGACCGCCAATCGAGGATTGGGATTGCGGCTGAAGTACAGCTTCATTGGGCACCGACGATCTGGGCGACCACGCAATAGTCGATCATGAGCAGCCTCTATGCAGCTTCGAAGTCAGCCCAAGCGCCCATGTATCCCAATGGATTGGGCTCGCCTTTCATCATCGTTTTTCGCCAAGCTTCCTGCTCGGCATTCATCAGAGCCAATTCCCGAACACAGGCAATAACAGGTCTCTTAACCGTGTCCATCGGTTCGGTTGCGGAATACAGCTTCCGATAGATGTGCTGACAAAGCACCGAACCCTGTATCCACCAGTGAGCTAAGATGGACACACCGAGCTCACCAGGATGAATGATCACAAAGCCCATGCCATTCTCGTCACCCTCGTCCGCCACACGCGGCAGAACCTCCTGTCGCACGAATGACTGCGCCAGAGTCGCCATGGGTTCGTCGATCTTTTTGTTGTCTGCGACGAGACCATAGACTTTGAGCTTGAGACCACCAATGTCCCATTGGCCCAAATTTGAAACACCACGTGGATGGTAGATCTCGATCGTTTCAGAATTCACTGAGCGCACTCCAATTGGCTATTGGCAGCAGACGTACCTGATAGCTCATCACGCGACTTGCACCCGGCGCGATCAGCATCAGGCCTGGTTTGTCGACAAAATCACCATCGAAATCCACCGGGCTTGCAAGGCCGTGCCAGGGTTCGATGCACAGGAACGGCGCGCCGCCCGGCTTTGACCAGACGCCCAACTCCCGAACCCCTTGCCAGGACATCTCGATCGCCGGGCCACGCTCGGCGGCATAACGCACGCTGGAGCTTGCGGGCTGGTCCATGATCACCGCGTCCTCGTCGAACAACCGCTCGGAGAGCGGGAGTATGTTGCCTTCGACAGGCGTCGGCTGTGGCGTTTTCAGCAGCAGTCCGTCCTTAAGGCGGCGGATCGGCGCCGGCTCATCATCGGCAAAGATCAGCCGGTAGTCCGTCTTGGCCTGATCCGGCTGCAAGGGCCAATTGAATGCCGGGTGCGCCCCGATCGATGCCGGCAGGAGCTCATCACCAGTGTTGGTGATGTCGAAAGTCACATCAAGCTGCTGGCGGACCAGCGTGTAGGTCACTTCAAGCCGAAAGGCGAACGGATAGCGCGCCCGGGTGTCGACATCGTCGGTGAGCACCAGCGTGCAGGATCGCGGCCCCTTCCGCGCCCAGGCAAACGGCTTGTCGCGCGCGAACCCGTGCTGCGTCATTGGATAGGTCCGGCCGCGATGGCGCAGATGATCGCCCGCCAGCCGCCCTACGATCGGGAACAGCACCGGCGAGTGACGCCGCCATTCCGGCCCCGCCTGCCACAGGAATTCGAATCCGTGCGCATCTTGCAGCGAAATCAGTTCGGCGCCCTGCGCAACGATGGTCGCCGAGATACCGTCGCCATGAAGCGTTTGGCTGTCCTGTGCCACATTTCCTCGCGGGTTGTTGTTGAAGGCCGGCGCGGTGGGCAGACTAGCAAAAGCGCTTCGGGACTCAAGGTGCAGCCTGGTTCTGCAGGAACGAATTGTGGCCGGAGGATCTCCCTCCGGCCACCTCTCCGCATCAAGAGCAATAACCCTCGCTCTTGCCCACAGCGGATAGTCGTTATTCGCGTTCGCCGGTGAAATTCAGCAGCAGCTGGAAGATGTTGATGAAGTTCAGATAGAGCGAGAAGGCGCCGAAGACGGCAAGTTTCTGGCGCGATTCCGCGTCGAAATTCTCGGCATACTGTTCCTTGATCGTCTGCGTGTCCCAGGCGGTCAGGCCGATGAACACGGCGATGCCGATCACCGAGATGGCGAACTGCAGCGCGGTCGAGCCGAGGAAGATGTTGACGATGCTGGCGATCACCACGCCGATCAGGCCCATGATCAGGAACGACGAGAACTGGGTCAGGTCGCGCTTTGTCGTGTAGCCGTACAGGCTGGTGGCGCCGAACATGGTGGCTGCGATGAAGAAGGTGCGCGCGATGCTGGTTCCGGTGAACACCAGGAACACGGAGGCGAGCGAGAGGCCCATGACCGCGCAGAAGGCCCAGAACATCGCCTGGGCACTCGCCGCGGACATGGTCTGCATCTTGAACGAGAACAGCATGACGAAGGCGAGCGGTGCCAGCATCACCACCCATTTCAGCGGGCTGGAGAAGATCGGCACGTAGAGCGCCGGCGTCGACGAGATCATGAAGGCGACGAGGCCGGTGACCACCAGGCCGACACCCATGTAGTTGTAGACGCGCAGCATATGCTGGCGCAGGCCCTCGTCGAAGACGGCTCCGGTTTGGGCGCCGGCGCCGACGCGATATCCCAGATTGGGGGTGTTCATTTGCGTTCTCCTTTGTGGATCGATCAGTAGAGCGTCTTGGCGAGCGTCTCTGCGGCGCGGTCGAGGTCGTGGACCTCGCTTCGTCCGACCACCGCATAAGCCACATCGCCGATCTGGAAATAGGCCGATGAAATGTCGCCCGAGGGCGCGATCGTCGGCTTGACAACGTCGAAGGTTCCAGGCCGGATCGCAAACAGCGACACCAGCCCCATGTCTTTCGTCTCGACCGCCATCTCGACGCTCGGACCAAAGCGGGACGGATAGATCTGCACGTCGCGGACCTTCCAATCCTTGGGCAGCGACGGCATGACGATGGCGGTCGCGGCGCGAATCTCGCCGGCGTTGTAATTGGGCGCCTCGGGCTGCGACGGCATGCTCTCGCGCACCAGCGTGGTCCTGTGGGCCCGCACTGCGTCGTCGACATAGGCGGGCGGCTGCGGCGAGGCGACGACCTTGGTCACCGACATCGGCCCGATGATACCGTTCGCCAGCCACCCGGCGGCGACGAAGACAGCAACCACCGCGGCGCGCTGCAGCACACCGAAGATGCGGCCGCGGGCAAGCCCCCTCTCCAGCCGCCGCGCGGCATCGGCGGTCGCGGGCCGTGCCATGCCTTTGGAGCCGGCAAGCGCCACGCGCAGTTCATCGCGGGTCCTGAGATCCGACATCACGCGCGCCGCCGCCTCCGGGCGAGCGGACAAGAATGCCTCCACCTCGATGCGGCGGGTGACGTCGATCTGGTCGTCGACATAGGCGTCGAGGTCGATATCCGTCACGGGATCGACAGTTGCGGTCATGAAGGGCCTCCAACGATCCTGAGGTGGTTTTTTGCCTTCGCCGGCTCCTCCATCTCGCGCAGTGCGGCGCGCGCCCTGCCGATGCGCGACATCAGCGTGCCGAGCGGCACGCCGCTGGCATCGGCGGCCTGCTGGTAGGAGAGGCCTTCGATAGCGACGAGGTGCAGCGCTGAACGCTGTTCTTCCGGCAGGCTGAAAAAAGCCTGGCGCACCTGCGCCAGGCGCACCGAATGTTCCTGTGGTGCCGGCGTGCTGCCGTCGGCCAGGTATCCAGCCTGTTCGACGCGCGACGCCTCGGACTTGCGGGCCCGCATCCTGTCGATGAAGGTGTTGTGGACGATCGACAGCAGCCACGCGCGCAGGTTTCCGCCGGAGCGGAAGGTGCTGCGCCGCTCATAAGCGCGCACCAGCGCGTCATGGACAAGGTCCTCGGCGTCGGTGCTGTCGCGCGTCAGCGAGCGCGCATAGCGGCGCAGCGAACCGAGCTGTCCTATGATGTCAAAGCGTGGCATCGGCGGTTTCATGTCCTGTTTACGGAGCATGTGGGGATTTTAATCCCTGCCCTGCCAATTTTTCCTTTGGAGGACATCGTTCGAATGCAACGATTGTTGCCGGCATCAATCTTATCATCGGCATCGCCACGATGTGCCATGCCCGGTGGATCGTGCCTACTTCACACGCCTCTTCTCCAGCTTCCGCGCCAGCGTCCGGCGGTGCATGCCCAGCCGTCGTGCCGTCTCGGAAATGTTGAAGTCGGCCTCCACCAGCGTCTCGTGGATGCGCTCCCATTCGAGGTTCTTTATCGAGGTTGGCCGCTCGGCGAGCGGCACCGAAACATTGCCCTCGACCTGGCCGAAAGCCGCTTCAATGTCGTCTGTATTGGCGGGCTTGGCGAGATACTGGCAGGCGCCGAGCTTGATCGCCTCGACAGCGGTGGCGATGCTGGCAAAGCCGGTCAACACGACGATCCGCATTTCAGGATCGTGTTCGTGCAGCGCCCTGACGCACTCAAGGCCCGAGCCGCTGGCAAGCTTGAGATCGATGACGGCATATTGGAAGGCAACGGTGCCGATCAGCGCCTGCACGCCGTCGACGCTCCGGCAGCTATGCGTTTCGTAATCACGCCGTTCGAAAGACCGGCGCAGTGCGTTGGCAAAGGCGATGTCGTCCTCGACGATCAGCAGCGTGCGTTTAGTCGGCATTGTGCCCTCGCGGAGACAGAGCAGCCAGCGGCAGATGCAACGTAACCGAAGCTCCCCCTTCGGTTCTGTTTCTTACGGTGACGCTACCCCCCAGCTTGCGGATGACATTGACGACCAGAAACAGGCCGAGCCCGCTACCTGGCCGGTTCTTGGTCGACGTGTAGGGCTTGCCGAATTCAGCAAGCATGGTTTCTTCAAATCCCCGTCCCGCGTCGACAACTTCGATGATGAGATCGTTCGCGTGGCGGCTGACGATCAAACCGACCCATAGAGGCGACGCTTCAAGTGCGTTGTCCAGTACATTGAACATCACCTGTTTGAGCGCGGGATCGGAGACGATCTCCTGGTTGGCGCCGAAACGCCTGGTGTATTCGAAACCTTGCGGCAGCCGTGTCGACTTCCATTCGGCCACCAGCTCCGCCAGAAAGGCATCGACGGAGGTGCGAACCGTGCCTTCGCCGCGCAATTCGCCCGACGACATCAGGATTCCCGAAACGATCTTCTTGCAACGGTCCAACTGGCCCTGCATCTCCCGGATTTCCTGCGCCAGATCCGGATCGGCCTCGAGAACCGGCATGCGCTGCCAGTCGTTGAGGATGACGGAAAGCGTAGCCAGCGGCGTGCCTAGCTCATGCGCGGCGCCAGAGGCGAGCAGGCCCATCCTGACGATGTGAGCCTCCTCCGCCGATTGCTGGCGCAAATCCGCAAGATGAGCGTCGCGGGTGCGAATGTTGTTCTGGACCCTGGTGATGAACAGCACCAGAAGCGTTGCCGCCAGGACGAAACAGATGAACATGCCCTGAATGTGCAGGCTGAACAGCCCGGCACCGTGTGCGGCGGGCAGGCTGATCTCACGGTAGAAGGTGGTCAGCGCGATGAAGCACGTGCTTGCAATGAGGACAAGCGCCCAGACCGACCATGTCTCCAGCAGTACCGCGCCCAGGATGACCTGGAGCAGGTAAAGCGAAATGAAGGGATTGGACGCGCCGCCGCTCAGGTAAAGCTGGACCGTCAACGCGGTGACGTCGAGCAGCAGTCCAAGAAACAGCTCGGTGTTGGTGATCGCGTCCTGGCTGCTGTGCCGGCGCAGGCTGGCGACGTTGAGAGCGATCAGCAGCAGGATCACCACTGCCATCGGCACCAGCGGCAGCCCGATGCCAAGCGCGTAGCGGACGAACAGGATCGTCACGATCTGACCGCCGACCGCGATCCAGCGCAGTTGGATCAGAAGCAGAAAATTCTGCTTGTTGGTCTTGTCGTGCAGCGTCATTGGGCCGGGAGGTCCCCAGCCCTGGCCAAGCAGGTCACTCAAGCGGGAGTCCGATCCAGGCGCTGGTTGAGCCGCAGCGCCAGCAGCGTGCATAGCGCTCCCGACAGCAGATAGGCGCCTGACGAGATCAGCCCGAAATGGGCGGACAGGAACAGGGCGACAATGGGGGCGAAGCCGGCGCCGAACAGCCAGGCGAGATCCGAGGTCAGCGCAGCACCTGTATAGCGGTAGTTCTTTGAAAAATTCGAGGCGAGTGCTCCCGAAGACTGGCCGAACGACAGGCCGAGCAGGACGAAGCCCAACACCATGAAGACGGACTCTCCGACGAAGCCGCCATCGAGCAGCTGTGGCGCGAAACCGCTGAACACGGCAATGGCCACCGCCGAGCCTCCAAGCAAGGGCCAGCGCCCGACCCGGTCGGCAACGACGCCCGAGATCGCGATTGCCGCCAGGCCGAAGAAGGCTCCGATCGTCTCGATGACCAGGAACCGTGCCGGTCCCTCGCGCGTGAACAGGAAGATCCAGGACAGAGGAAACACCGTCACCATGTGGAACAGGGCGAAGCTCGCCAGCGGCGCGAAAGCGCCGAGCACGACAGTGCGCCCTTCGGCGCGCAACGTCTCGCGGACGGAAGTCGGCTCCAGTTCCTGGCCTTCGAACAGTTTGGTGTATTCCGGCGTCACCACGATGCGCAGCCGCGCGAACAGGGCGACGACGTTGATGGCGAAGGCGACGAAGAACGGGTAGCGCCAACCCCAGCTGAAGAAGTCTTCAGCCGACAGGTTGCCGACGAAATATGCAAACAGGGCACTGGCGACGATGAGCCCGAGTGGCGCGCCCAGCTGCGGGATCATCGCATACCAGCCGCGACGCTTTTCGGGGGCATTCAACGCCAGCAGCGAGGCAAGTCCGTCCCATGTCCCGCCCAGCGCCAGTCCCTGACCGATCCGGAACATGGCCAGCAGCCAGGCCGAAGCCGGGCCGATCTGGTCGTAACCGGGCACGAAGGCGATCGACACGGTCGAGGTCCCCAGCAGGAACAGCGCGATGGTGAGCTTGGCGCTACGTCCGTAGGCGCGGTCGAGCGCGGTGAAGATCGCCGTCCCGATCGGCCGCGCGATGAAGGCAAGCGCGAAGATGGCGAAGGAGTAGAGCGTGCCGGTCAACGGGTCGGCATATGGAAATACGAGCTTGGGGAAAACGATGACGGAAGCGATCGCGTAGACGAAGAAGTCGAAGAATTCCGACGTCCTGCCGATGATGACGCCAACGGCGATTTCGCCGGGCTTCACCTCATGATGCCGCGCATTGATCCGTCTTGCGTCGGCTTCGATCTTCGAAGTTGGGCTCACAGCATTCTCCGTCGCCCCGCCGCGGTCTCATACGATCGCTTGCCATGTGCGCGGGCCAGATGCTTTGATGACGCCTGCCGCGTCATTGCGGCATTGGACAAATTGTCCAATGCCTTCATCGCCGCGGTACGGTTAGCACTGGGGGGAACAACCGACAGGTCATACATTGAGCCGTCTCCGTACCCTTTTCCTGCTGCCCCTGCTGGCATCGCTCGGCTCCTGCAGCATGGTCGTCCTGAACCCTGCCGGCGACGTCGCCGAGCAGCAGCGTGACCTGCTGATGGTGTCCACGGCACTGATGCTGATCGTCATCATACCGGTGATGGCTCTCACCATATTCTTTGCCTGGCGATACCGCCAGTCCAACCGCGAGGCGCGCTACGAGCCGGATTGGGACCACTCGACCCATCTCGAACTCGTCATTTGGGCTGTGCCGCTTCTGATCATCATCTGCCTGGGCGCAGTGACCTGGATGGGCACCCACCTGCTCGACCCCTATCGTCCGATCGGACGTGTAGCGGCCGGCAAGCCGCTGCCGCCGGACGTGCGCCCGCTTGAGGTCGAAGTCGTCGCGCTCGACTGGAAATGGCTGTTCATCTATCCGGAATACGGCGTCGCCGTGGTCAACGAACTGGCTGCGCCGGTCGACCGGCCGATCAGCTTTCGCATTACCTCCGCATCGGTGATGAACTCCTTCTACATTCCAGCACTGGCCGGCCAGATCTATGCGATGCCGGGTATGGAAACCAGGCTGCACGCCGTCATCAACAAGTCCGGCGACTATGAAGGGTTCTCTGCCAATTACAGCGGCGCCGGCTTCTCGGGAATGCGCTTCGCGTTCCACGGCCTCGACGATGCCGGTTTCCAGGCATGGATCGCGAAGGCAAAGGACAGCGGCGGCAAGCTCGACCGAAACGGCTACCTGGAGCTCGAACAGCCCAGCGAGAACCAACCCGTGCGCCACTATGCGGCGGTGGATAGCGATCTCTACAAGGCGATCCTCAATATGTGCGTCGAGCCCGGCAAGATGTGCATGAGCGAGATGTCGCAGATCGATGCCAAGGGCGGTCTGGGGATGGCCGGCATCCGCAACACCCTTCCGCTGCTGTACGACAAGTTCGCCCGGCGCGGCACGATATTCGGCCCTGCCCCATCCTATGTCGCCAGCATATGCACGACCGAAGAAGCACTGGCCGCTTCGAAGGCTGATCAATCCGCCACGCCGATGACCTCGACGCCGATAGTCGGCGCTGGTCTGCAACGGCCACTGCCCCTGTCGATCCGACTGCCGTCACCTTCCGCAACCGGCACGCTTCGGTCGCCCTTCAACTCCTGAGGCGCCACGCAAGACATGTTCGACAATCCTGCTCTTCTCAAGGCGATCTTCGGCCGGCTTACGCTCGAGTCGCTGCCGCTGCACGAGCCCATCGTGGTCGCGACCTTCATAGTCGTCGCGCTGGGCGGCATCGCCCTCGTCGGCGCGCTGACCTATTTCAAGCTCTGGGGCTATCTGTGGCGCGAATGGTTCACCAGCGTCGACCACAAGCGCATCGGTGTGATGTACATGGTGCTCGGCATCGTCATGCTGCTGCGCGGCTTCAGCGACGCCATCATGATGCGGCTCCAGCAGGCGATGGCCTTCGGCGGTTCGGAAGGCTATCTCAATTCGCATCATTATGACCAGATCTTCACCGCGCACGGCGTCATCATGATCTTCTTCGTGGCGATGCCGCTGGTGACGGGCCTGATGAATTTCGTCGTCCCGCTGCAGATCGGCGCGCGCGACGTGTCGTTTCCGTTCCTCAACAATTTCAGCTTCTGGATGACGGTCGGCGGCGCGGTCATCGTCATGATGTCGCTGTTCGTCGGCGAATTCGCGCGCACCGGCTGGCTCGCCTACCCGCCGCTGTCGGGTATCGGCTACAGTCCCGATGTCGGTGTCGATTATTATATCTGGGCGCTGCAAGTGGCGGGCGTCGGCACGCTGTTGTCGGGCGTGAACCTGGTCTGCACCATCGTCAAGATGCGCGCGCCTGGCATGACCATGATGAGAATGCCGATCTTCACCTGGACCGCGCTCTGCACAAATGTGCTCATCGTCGCCGCCTTCCCGGTGCTGACGGCGGTGCTGGCCCTGCTGGCTCTCGACCGCTATGTCGGCACCAACTTCTTCACGAACGACTTCGGCGGCAATCCGATGATGTACGTGAACCTGATCTGGATCTGGGGCCACCCCGAGGTCTACATCCTGATCCTGCCGGCCTTCGGCATATTTTCCGAAGTGACCTCGGCCTTCTGCGGCAAGCGGCTCTTTGGCTACACCTCGATGGTCTACGCAACCATCGTCATCACCATCCTGTCCTATCTCGTCTGGCTGCATCACTTTTTCACCATGGGGTCGGGAGCGAGCGTCAACTCGTTCTTCGGCATCACCACGATGATCATTTCGATCCCGACAGGCGCCAAGATATTCAACTGGCTGTTCACCATGTACCGCGGCCGCATCCGCTTCGAACTGCCGATGATGTGGACAGTCGCCTTCATGCTGACCTTCACCGTCGGCGGCATGACCGGCGTGCTGCTCGCGGTTCCGCCGGCCGACTTCGTGCTCCACAACAGCCTGTTCCTGGTCGCGCATTTCCACAACGTCATCATCGGCGGCGTGCTGTTCGGCCTGTTTGCCGGTATCAGCTACTGGTTCCCCAAGGCATTCGGCTTCCGGCTCGATCCGTTCTGGGGAAAGATGTCCTTCTGGTTCTGGGTGGTCGGCTTCTGGTTCGCCTTCATGCCGCTGTACATCCTCGGCCTGATGGGCGTAACGCGCCGGCTACGCACCTTCGAGGATCCCTCGCTGCAGATCTGGTTCATCATCGCCGCTTTTGGCGCCTTCCTGATCCTGCTTGGTATCCTGTCCTTCCTCATCCAGATCTTCGTCAGCGTGCGCCGGCGCGAGCAGCTTCGCGACGACACCGGTGATCCGTGGGACGGGCGTACACTCGAATGGGCAACCTCGTCGCCGCCCCCGGCCTACAATTTCGCCTTTACGCCGGTCGTCCACGATCTCGACACCTGGGCGGACATGAAGAATCGCGGTTACCAGCGTCCGTTGACGGGCTTCCACGACATCCACATGCCGCGCAACACCGGAGCCGGCGTCATTCTGGCTGGGTTGAGCGTGGTGCTTGCCGTGGCGCTCATCTGGTACATCTGGTGGCTGGCGATCGTGAGCTTCGTTGCTCTGATCGGCTACGCCATCGCGCATACCTTCAATTACGACCGGGACTTCCACATTCCGTCCAGCGACGTCACCCGCGTCGAGGACGAGCGGACACGCCTGCTCGCAGCCACCAGCCAGGCGGGATGAGCACCATGGCACACGCCGACACGGTGATCGACGACACGATCTTCCACCTGGAAGACGACCACGGCCATGCCGAGAGCGGCAGCAGCACCATGCTCGGCTTCTGGATCTACCTGATGAGCGACTGCCTCATCTTTGCGATGCTGTTTGCAGTCTACGGCGTGCTCGGTGGCAACTACGCCGCCGGGCCTGCGCCGAAGGACCTGTTCGATCTTCCGCTGGTCGCGCTCAACACCACCATGCTGCTCCTGTCCTCCATCACCTACGGCTTCGCGATGCTGGAGATGGCGAAAGGGCGAGTGAGGCCGATGCAGGTGTGGCTGGTGATCACCGGCCTGTTCGGCCTCGCCTTTCTCGGCATCGAACTCTACGAATTCGCCCATTTCATCCACGAGGGGGCGACGCCGCAGCGCAGCGGCTTTCTTTCGTCGTTCTTCACGCTGGTCGGAACGCACGGCCTGCACGTCACCTTCGGCCTGGTCTGGCTGGTGGTGCTGATGGTGCAGGTCTCCAGGCATGGGCTGATCGCCGCGAACCAGCGGCGCCTGATGTGCCTGAGCATGTTCTGGCACTTCCTCGACGTCATCTGGATCGGCGTCTTCACCTTCGTTTATCTGATGGGAATGTTGCGATGAGCGCCGGGCACCAAACAGACACCAGCAACCACAGCCACGCGCATCACGGCGTCAATCACGGCTCGCTGGCCGGCTATCTGACAGGCTTCGGCCTGTCCGTCGTGCTGACCGCCGTTCCCTTCTGGCTGGTCATGACCAACGCGCTCGGCAATCAGATGGCGTCGGCGATTGCCATCATGGCCTTCGCCGTCGTGCAAATCATCGTCCACATGGTGTTCTTCCTGCATATGAACACCAGGTCGGAGAGCGGCTGGACCATGATGGCGCTGATCTTCACCCTCATCCTGGTGATGATCGCGCTGACGGGCTCGCTCTGGGTCATGTACCATCTGAACGTCAACATGATGCCCGGCCATGACATGAGTCAGATACCCTGAGAGAGGGACCTGGCTTTGGACGAACAGGCGCGGACGACACCGCATCCGACTACAGGCGACGGCCAAAGGGTTAGGCGTTCGAGATGGACGCTATTGATGCTTTGCCTTTGCGGAGCCATCGGCATCGCAGGGTTCTCGGCGCTCGGTATCTGGCAGCTGGAGCGCCGCGTCTGGAAGCTCGACCTGATCGAGCGTGTCGATCAGCGTCTCAAGGCAGTACCGGTGTCCGCCCCGGCGCCTTCGGCCTGGCCAGCGATCAACGCCAGGGATGACGAGTATCGCCGCCTCGTCGTCACGGGCCGGTTTCTCGGTGATCGCGAGACCCTGGTCCAGGCGGTCACCGATCTCGGCGGTGGCTTCTGGGTAATGGCGCCGTTCCGAGCGGATGATGGCTTCACGATTCTGGTGAACAGGGGCTTCGTGCCGACGGACAAGCGCGATCCGGCAACCCGCCTCGCAGGCAAGCCCTCGGACGATCATACCGGAATTCACGGCCTGTTGCGCATCAGCGAACCGAAAGGCGGCTTCCTGCGCACCAACGATCCGGCTGCCAACCGCTGGTATTCGCGCGATGTACAGGCGATCGCCGCCAAGCAAGGCGTCGGGCAGGTCGCTCCTTATTTCATCGATGCCGATGCCACGCCCAATCCGGGAGGGTGGCCGGTCGGCGGCCTGACGGTCGTTTCGTTCCACAACAACCATCTGGTCTATGCCCTGACATGGTTCGGGCTGGCCTTGATGGTGCTGGGCGCGGTCGCCTGTCTGTTGCGGCAGGCTGTGAAAGACAGGCCCGGCGGGGGCTGACCGCTGGCCGAGGCAAGGCCGAAATTACGCACGGAAGCGCTCATGCCGGCGCAGAGGATGCGTGATCGCTCTGCTCGTGCCGGCTGGTCATTTCCGACGCGCATCAATAGGTTTCCCGTCAAACCCTCATCCATGAGCGCGCAGGGCAGGCTTCCCAGCCGTCTCGGGCTGGAGCACCTAGCTAAAACCGCTGGCGAAACGCGACCGATTTGCGTATCACTCCGCCGCCATTGGAGCCCTATCGATGTTTGAGACCCTGCAGCCCGCCCCCGCCGACAAGATCCTGGCTCTGATCGGCCTTTATCGCGCCGACCCGCGCCCCGACAAAGTCGACCTCGGCGTCGGCGTCTACAAGGACCGCGACGGCAAGACGCCGGTTATGCGCGCCGTGCGCGAGGCGGAAAAGCGCCTGCTGCAGGCCCAGGACACCAAGACCTATCTCGGCCTTGCCGGCGATACCGGCTTCAACACGGTGATGGCCAAGCTCGCCTTCGGTCCGGGCGCCGACATGACGCGCATCCGCGCCGCACAGGCGCCTGGCGGCTCCGGCGCGCTGCGGCTGGTGGCGGAATTGCTGAAGCGGACGCGTTCGGACGCAACCATCTGGCTGTCGGACCCGACCTGGCCGAACCACATGCCGGTGATGCGCGCCGCCGGCCTGCAGATCCGTGAATACCCGTATTTCGACGCCGCGTCGGGTGCTGTTCGCTTCGACGACATGCTGGCGGCCCTGCGGACCGCAAAGAGCGGCGACGTCGTGCTGCTGCATGGCTGCTGCCACAACCCAACCGGCGCCAATCTGGATGCGGCACAGTGGGCAGCCGTTACCGATCTGGTCGTCGAGCGCGCGCTGCTGCCGTTCGTCGACATCGCTTATCAGGGCTTTGGCGATGGCCTTGAGGCCGACGCCCTCGGCTTGCGCCTGCTGGCGGCGAAAGTTCCGGAAATGGTCGTCGCCTCGAGCTGCTCGAAGAATTTCGCCGTCTACCGCGACCGCGTCGGCGCAGCAATGATCCTGGCCAAGGACGGCGCACAGGCAGATGTGGCGATGAGCCAGATGCTGTCGGCGGCGCGCGCCATGTATTCGATGCCGCCGGACCACGGGGCAGCAGCCGTACGCATCGTGCTGGAGGACGCCGCCTTGCGTGCGGACTGGGAGACTGAACTCGAAGAAATGCGGCTGCGTATGCTCAGGCTTCGCGTCCAGTTCGCCGAAGCCCTGCGCCGGCAATCCAATTCCGACCGCTTCGATTTCGTCGCCAGCCATCGCGGCATGTTCTCCCGCCTTGGCCTCACCGAAGCGCAAGTCGAACGGCTGCGCGCCGAGCACGGCGTCTACATGGTCGGCGACAGCCGCATCAATGTCGCCGGCCTGCCCGAGGACGGCATGGACGACCTCGCCAAAGCGATCGTCTCGGTGCTCGACTAGAGCAATTCCAGGCAAAGTGTGAAACGGTTTTCCGTCTCTTGAGCAGATCACCAAGTGGGATCCCGACCCTCAAGATCATCCTCCGGGACGACCTCCGGCTGGCGACGGAGACTCGTGTAAGGGTCCACGAATGCCATCTTGAGTGCATCTCCCACAAAGCCGGACATGGCGGCAAGCGATGCGCCGATTTGGAGCCACGCAAAGCTGGGCTTCGACAGGTTAAGGCGGCGGGTGGTGATGGGGGTGGGCATGTCAGTCATGGTGTCCTCCTGTGACGGGGAGAGTGACACCGGTTCCCGTTCAAATCCTTGGCCCGGACCTGAAGAGTCCTGAACGGCCCTGAAGTTCGCCTTCAGGGTCATCTTGGATTATCTTGCCCGCGAGGACGGGTTCTTTGCCGATGGACTTGGAGTTTGGGAACTATCGTTTGAAACGCGCCGAACGGCAGTTGCTGGGGCCGAAAGGTCCGGTGGAGCTTTCGGCCCGTTCCTTCGACATCCTCGCCATGTTGCTCGACAGGCCGGATGAGGTGGTCAGCAAGACCGAACTTTTCGATGCGGTCTGGCCCGGCCTGGTGGTGGAGGAGAACACGCTGCAGGTCCACATTTCGGCGCTACGAAAACTGCTGCCCGCCGAAATGATCGTAACCGTGCATGGCCGTGGCTATAAATATGCTGGCCCTAGGCCCTTCGGGGCTACAGCAGAAGCTGCGGCGCCGACCAGGCCATCAATTGCCGTTCTACCCTTCCACAACATGAGCGGGGACCCGGAGCAGGACTATTTCAGCGACGGGATTACAGAAGACATCATCGCCGGGCTCGGCAAGTTCAGGGAGTTCCTAGTCATTGCGCGGAATTCCTCCTTCCAGTTCCGAGGCAAGGCCAATGACGTGGCCGAGGTGGCAAAGAAACTTGGCGTGCAGTATGTCGTCGACGGTAGCGTCCGAAAGATTGGCAACCGGGTTCGCATCACCGTGCAGCTGACAGACGCCGTCTTGATGGCCCATATCTGGGGCGAACACTACGACCGCGAACTCGACGACATTTTCGCCATCCAGGACGAAATCACCCAGATGATTGCGGCGCGTCTGGCACGACAGACCAGAACAGCGATTGCATCGCGCGCCAGGTCCCGGCCGACCAACAATATGTCGGCTTATGAGTTTTACTTGCGGGCGCTACAACTTGCAGCCGTCTATGATACGGTGCTCGAAGCAGAACCCTTTCTGCGCCGGGCGGTGAGCCTCGATCCCCGGTTTGCTGCCGCCCACGCCATGCTCAGCTTTGTGGAGTCCTTCAAGTACTATTGGGACTACAACAATCCCGGTCATTTGCATTCCGGACTGGAGATCGCAAGAACCGCATTGGGCCTTGACCCCGACGAGGCCTATGGGCATCTCGCCACCGGCTTCGCTCACTTGTATTTGCGCCAATTCAGGCAAGCTGAAATCAGCCTCGACCGGGCGGTTGCGCTCAATCCGAACGATCCGTTCATTCTTAGTATCCGCGCTATTTTCCTCAATCACACGGACAGGCCCGAGGAAGGGCTTAGCGAAATAAACGAAGCCCAGCGCCGCGACCCGTACGCTGTGGGATGGTATGATGACTTCCGTGGCGTCATACTGACGACGGCTGGGCGGTATCGCGAGGCAACTGCCTGCTACGCGAAAATGGCGACTGTACCTCCGTGGTCGCTCGTTCGTCTTGTCGTCTGCCATTCCGAACTCGGCGAAATCAAGCAAGCGCAAGACGTCCTGGCAAAAGTCAAGGCGCATTACCTTGGACTAAGCCTTGACGAGATCATTGATACGGAAGTGGACTTCTATGCCGATCCCGCAGTGTGCAGCCGTTACCGCGCGATCCTGCAGCGCGTTGATAACGAAGGAGTTGATAACGAAGGATAAGTTTCACTACAGCCCGGCGGCGAGAAGTCCAGGCTCTGGTCAGCTGACCTTCGCAGAGCTGCCCCCTGTGGACAATCTCCCCTTGCCAACTGACAGCGTTGGCAGAGCGGCCGGTCGCGGGATAGCATCAGCCCTATGACGCCATCGAAAGACATTTCGCGCCTGATCGAGATCATGGCGGCGCTGCGGGCGCCGAAGACCGGCTGTCCCTGGGATATCGAACAGGATTTCTCGACCATCGCGCCCTACACGATCGAAGAGGCCTATGAGGTCGCGGATGCCATCGCGCGCGGCGACCTCGACGATCTGCGCGACGAACTCGGCGATCTGCTGCTGCAGGTCGTCTACCACGCGCAAATGGCCGAGGAGGCCGGCGAGTTTGCCTTCCCCGATGTGGTGCAAGCCATCACGACGAAAATGATCCGACGCCATCCGCATGTCTTCGGCGACGAAAAGGCCCGCAGCGCCGGCATGGCCAAGGGCATGTGGGAAAAGATCAAGGCAGAAGAGAAGGCAGAGAAACGAAGCGCCCGCCTCGCGCGCGGTCTCGATCCCGAAGACAATGGCAAGGGGTTTCTGGACAGCGTGCCGGTCGCCCTGCCCGCGCTGACCCGGGCGCTGAAACTTCAGGAGAAGGCCGCCCGCGTCGGCTTCGACTGGAGCGAGGCAGCGCCCATCCTCGACAAGATCGAGGAAGAGATCGGCGAATTGCGCGAGGCGCTGGCCAAGGGCGACACCGCCTCGATCAAGGACGAGTTCGGCGACATGCTGTTTGCCGTCGTCAATCTCGGTCGCCACCTCAAGCTCGATTCGGAAGCAGCGCTGAGCGGCACCAACGAGAAATTCCGCTCACGTTTCCATTATGTCGAGCAGGCTTTGGAGAAAGCCGGCAACACGCTGGACAAGGCTGATCTGGCCGAGATGGAAGCGCTCTGGCAGGAAGCAAAGACCGCGAAGTAGTCTCTCTTTTCGGGCAACTCCCGACGGAAACCGCTATACACTTTTCCTGGAACTGCTCCGGATTATCCGTTGTTTTTACGACGCAATCTGTTTTCGATCTCTTCGCGCGCGCTTTGCGTGGCCTTCAGCGAGATGGTGGCGCTGCCGTCGTCATTGTCGCTTCGCGAAACCACATCGCCATTGCGGTAAAGCCAGTCGACAAGGCCGAACTGTGCCGGCTCGATCGTCACGGTGAGGTCTTCGAGTTCGCCCGCCATCCGCGTTTCGATGATCGCCTTCAGCCCATCGATGCCCTCGCCGGTCACCGCCGACACCGCAATCGGCGGCGCCTTGTTGGCATCGGCGCCGTCTGCAAGCAGCCGGGTCCGGTTGCCTTCGTCGAGCCGGTCGATCTTGTTCCACACTTCGATCACCCGCTTGGCATCACCAGCGTCAACGCCAAGATCTGCAAGGATACGCTCGACATCCTCGGCCTGGGCGGCCGTGTCCGGATCGGAAATGTCGCGCAGATGAAGCACGAGGTCGGCCTCGACCACCTCTTCCAGGGTGGCGCGGAAAGCCGCGATCAGATGTGTCGGCAGGTCCGAAATGAAGCCGACCGTGTCGGAGAGGATGATCGGCGTGCCATGTGGCAGGCGCACGCGGCGCAGCGTCGGGTCGAGCGTGGCGAACAGCATGTCCTGTGCCAGCACATCCGCCCCGGTCAGCCGGTTGAACAGCGTCGACTTCCCGGCATTGGTGTAGCCGACGATCGCCACCACCGGGAACGGCACCTTCCTGCGCTTGGCGCGGTGCAGGTCGCGCGTGCGCCGCACCGTTTCCAGCTCCTGCTTCAGCTTGATGATCTTTTCCTGCAACTGCCGCCGGTCGGATTCGATCTGTGTTTCGCCGGGGCCCCCAAGGAATCCGGCGCCGCCGCGCTGACGCTCCAAATGGGTCCAGCTGCGCACGAGGCGGCCCTTCTGGTAGTTGAGATGGGCGAGCTCGACCTGCAGCGTGCCTTCCTTGGTGCGTGCACGCTCGCCGAATATCTCGAGGATCAGCCCGGTGCGGTCCAGCACCTTGGCGTTCAGCTCTTTCTCGAGATTGCGCTGCTGCACAGGGGTCAGCGGATGGTCGACGACGACCACTTCCGCAAGTCCCTCTTTGACGATTTCCGCGAACTCGGCGACCTTGCCGCTGCCGAGCAGCGTCGCCGGGCGCGGATCGTTGACGGTCACCACCGCGGTGTGAATCAGATCAAGGTTGATGGCGCGGGCAAGGCCAACGGCCTCGTCGTGACGCGCATCAGCCGAACGCATCAGCCGCGGGCGGTTGGTCTCGTCGTCGTTGCGCTGGTGGCGGGTAAGGACGGGCACAATGACCACGGCCCGGGTCGGGCCCTTGGCCTCAGTCCCGGGGTGATGCGCTGGTTTCCCGCGAACGGTGGCGTCCGCGTCTTTCTCACGTGCCAATCAGGCGCCCTGGCTTTCCTCGCCATCGAACATCTGAACCGGCTGGCTCGGCATGATCGTGGAAATGGCGTGCTTGTAGACGAGCTGGGAGTGACCATCGCGGCGCAGCAGCACACAGAAATTGTCGAACGAAGTGACCACGCCGGTCAGCTTCACGCCGTTGATGAGGAAGATGGTGAGCGGGTTCTTGCTCTTGCGAACTGAATTCAGGAACAGGTCCTGAAGGTTTTGCGATCGTTCCGCCATTGTTCTTGTCTTTCGCCGATCCCCTTCGGTTTGCAAGCCAATGCGCCAAATTAACGGGCGCATGTCAAGCTCGCAAACACCGTCTTGTCGTCAGTAACGACAAGCAGAACGAGATATATTGATGTTCATTCCACCTGTGCGGTTATCAGGCTGGACTTTTTTCCGCAATGTCAAAAAAGGCTTGCCGCAACGAAAGTGTTATTGAGCCGGGGTGCCCATTGGCGACCGTGTCGCCATCGATGGCCACCACCGGCATGGCGATCGTCGTTGCGGAACTGATGAACGCCTCGCGTGCCGTCTTGGCCTCGGCGACGGAAAAGCCGCGCTCCTCGATCTTCAGGCCAAGCTTGGCCGCCACTTCGAACATGGTCGTGCGGGTGATGCCGCGCAGGATGCCATGCTCGGCCGGCCTGGTGACCAGGACGCCGTCCCGGGTGACGATCCAGGCATTGGACGAGCCGCCTTCTTTTACGTTGCCTTCATCGTCGACGAACCAGGCTTCCTGCGCACCGGCTTCCTTTGCCTTCTGCTTGGCCAATACATTGGGCAGCAGCCCGACGGTCTTGATGTCGACGCGGTCCCAGCGGTTCTCCGGCACGGTGATGACCGCGATGCCGGTCTCGGCTCGCTTTGCTCCGGCTGCGGGGTCGGCCTTCCTGGCGGTGACCACCAGGGCCGGCTTGGTGTCTGCGGAAGGGAAGACAAAGTCGCGGCTGGCCACGCCGCGCGTCACCTGCACGTAGACCAGGCCATTGGCGACGTGGTTGCGATTGACCACCTCACGCAGAATGAGCGGCAGCACGTGAGAGGTGACCGGCCAGGCGATCGACAATTCGGTCAGCGAACGGTTCAGCCGGGCCAGGTGGCGCGGCATGTCGACGATGAAGCCACGCGCCACTTCGCAGACCTCATAGACACCGTCGGCGAACTGATAGCCGCGATCCTCGATATGCACGGCAGCGTCGGCGTGCGTGACATAGCGCCCGTTGACATAGGCAATGCGCGGCATTGGCGACCCCTCAGAAATTCTCGGGCTTTCTTATGCGATTCCACCGCGGGCGTAACCGGCAAATGGTTGGACCACGCGCGGCGGCTGGACGCGCTCAGACGCCCAGGGACTTCAGCTTGCGATGCAGAGCGGAGCGCTCCATGCCGATGAACTCGGCGGTCTTCGAGATGTTGCCGCCGAACCGGTTGATCTGGGCGATCAGGTAGTCCTTCTCGAACTGCTCACGCGCTTCGCGCAACGGCAGCGCCATGATGTGCTGGTCGGATTGATTCGGCGTGCGCGGCATGACATCGCCGATCTCGGCCGGCAACAGATCAGCGGTGATCGGCGCATCGACGTCGTCGCCGCGCGCCAGGATCATCAGGCGCTCGACATTGTTGCGCAGCTGGCGAACGTTGCCTGGCCAGTTGTGAGCCTGCAGAACGGCCAGCGCATCGTCGCCGATACGGCGCGGCTTGATGCCGGCCTGGCGGGCGATCTGCTTCATGAAGTTGTCGACGAGGTAGGGAATATCCTCTCGCCGCTCGGCCAGTCCCGGGACGATGACCGGAACCACCGCCAGGCGATGGTAAAGATCCTCGCGGAAACGACCGTCGGCAATCATCGCTTCGAGGTTCTGCGAGGTCGAGGAGATGATGCGGACATCGACCTTGACCCGCTTGGTTCCCCCTACCCGCTCGAACTGTTGTTCGACCAGCACGCGCAGGATCTTGTTCTGCGTCTCGCGCGGCATGTCGGCCACCTCGTCGATGTAGAGGATGCCGCGATGGGCCTCCTCGAGCGCGCCGACCTTGCGCTCGACGCCATTCGATTCGGTGCCGAACAGTTCGATCTCCATACGCTCGGGCGTGATGTTGGCGGCGCTCAGCGTCACGAAAGGCGCGCCCTTGCGCGCCGACAGCGTGTGGATGGCGCGCGCGGCCAGTTCCTTGCCCGAGCCAGACGGGCCGATGATCATCACGCGGCTGTTGGTCGGCGCGACGCGTTCGATGGTCTGACGCAACTGGCTCATCGCCGACGACATGCCGATCAGATCGAAGGTTTCGCCGCTGCGCAGCTTGAGGTCGGAAACCTCGCGCCGCAATTTCGAGGTCTCGAGCGCACGCTCGGCAATAAGGATCAGCCTGTCGGCCTTGAACGGTTTTTCGATGAAGTCATAGGCGCCGCGACGGATGGCGGAGACCGCCGTTTCGATGTTGCCGTGGCCGGAAATCATCACCACCGGCAAGGTCGGATGCATGGTCTTGATCTCGTCGAGCAGCGCCAGCCCGTCCAGGCGCGAGCCCTGCAGCCAGATATCGAGGAAAATCAGCCGCGGCGCGCGATCAGCTATAGCAGCGAGCGCGCTGTCGGCATCGAATGCCGTGCGGGTTTCGTGACCTTCGTCGCTCAGTATGCCCGCGACGAGTTCACGGATGTCTTCCTCGTCATCGACGATGAGAATATCAGACGCCATTACCGACCTTTTCAGTTTCTCTTTCGTTTTCCGCCCTGCTTTCGCCGCGCGGAGCCGTTGCGGCCGCAGGCGGCAGGATGATGCTGATCATCGCGCCGCGCCCATCGTGGAAGTCCGCAGGAGCATCGTGTAGTTCCAGCCTGCCACCATGGTCCTCCACGATCTTCTTGACGATAGCGAGGCCAAGTCCGGTGCCCTTCTCGCGTGTGGTCATGTAGGGCTCGAGCAGCCGTTGGCGATTCTCGCGCGGCAGGCCTTTGCCATTGTCGATGACGTCGATTCGAATCACACCATTCTGGCGCCCGGCCTGAATCCGGATTATGCCGTGCGAACCGTCCTTCTGTTCCAATCCGTCGATGGCTTCGGCAGCGTTCTTGATCACATTGCCGAAAGCCTGCGCCATCAGCCGGCTGTCGAACGTGCCCTTCAGCGGCTCGCTGCCGAAGATCCGCTCGAAAGTGATGTCGGCGCGGCTGACCTCGACCAGGAACGAGGCCTCGCGCAGCGATTCGCGCAGATCTATGGCCTTCATCTCGGGCTTCGGCATGCGCGCGAAAGCCGAGAATTCGTCGACCATGCGGCCGATATCCTCGACCTGCCGGATGATGGTGTCGGTGCACTGGTCGAAAACCTCGCGGTCCTCGGTAATCACCTTGCCATAGCGGCGCTTGATGCGTTCGGCCGAGAGCTGGATCGGCGTCAGCGGGTTCTTGATCTCGTGGGCGATACGCCGCGCCACATCCGCCCAAGCCGACGAGCGCTGCGCCTGGACCAGGTCGGTGATGTCGTCAACCGTCACGACATAGGACTTTTCCTCCGAGCCGTCATCGCCGGCCTCGATGGTGATCTGAACGTTGAAGGTCCGCTCGGCGCCGGCGCGGTAGAAGGTCACCTGCTCGCGATAGACGGGTTTGCCGGACTTGCGGCCGATTTCGAAGACGCGGCCGACATGCGGCAGCACGGCGGAAAGGTTCTGCCCAAGGGCTGCGCTGGCGGATATGGCCAGCATCGCTTCGGCCGAGCGATTGACGATGGTAACGATGCCGTAGGGATCGACGCCGATGACGCCGGCGGTAACGCCGGCAAGCACGGCTTCGGAGAAGCGTCGCCTCTCGTCGATCAGGTCCTTGGCCGACAGGATCTCGTTGCGCTGCGATTTCAGTTCGAGAAGCATCTTGTTGAACGTATCGCCGAGCGAGGCGACATCGCCGTCCGAGGGCCTGACCGGAACCGCGACGTCGAGATTGCCGGTCGCCACTTCGTCGGCGGCGCCGATGAGCTGGCGAATGGGCCGCACCAGACGGTCGGCGACCGCAATGCCGGTCCAGATCGCGGACAGGATGATGATCAGCGTCAGCGACAGATAGGGCAGCGCGAAGGCCACCTGCGAGGTACGGCGGTTGTCTTCCAGCCCCCGATATTCGTCGGTGTTGGACCTGACGATCTGGCGTGCCTTGATGACCTCGGGATCGACGAGGCGAATGGTATAGAGATAGAGCCCTTCGATCTCGCGCAGCTTGACGATGGCGCCCATGATGTTGCGCGTTTTCGGCTCGATCAGCACCGGCTTGCCGTCGGCAGCGCTGGCCACGGCGCCTTCCGGCGGCTCAGGCATGGCAAAATCCGTGTCGGTCTTGGCGCTCATGACGAAAGAGCCGTCAGGTTTGATCAGCGCCGCATGAGCCAGCGAACGGCCCACGGCTTCCTTGTTCATCAGGTCGAGAAAGCCGGTACGATCAAGGCCGTAGAGTGTGCGTGACGCATCGAGATCATAGGCCATGGACAGTGTCGTACCCTGCAGGTTGCGGGCATTTTCCTGAACATAGGCGTCGGCGATCGACAGCGACGAATTGACGATCGTCTTGGTGCGGATCTCGAACCAGCGGTCGAGGCCGATGTCGAGCGTGATCGACGCGATGATGGCCACCATGATGGCCGGAATGGCGGCAACCAGGGCGAACATGGCGACAATGCGCACATGCAGCCGCGAAGCGGCCTTGCCATGCCGGCGCGCCATCAGGATGCGGTGCACCTCACGCCCGACCAGCGCGATAAGAATCAGGACGAAAGCCGCGTTGAGGGCAATCAACGCCAGCGTCGTCGACTCGTTCGGTGTGATCGGCGTGGCGCCAACGAGGATGGTGAACGAGATCGCCGCCGTCATCAGCGCGCCGACGACCGCGATCACGCCTGGCAGCGCAAGCAGCCGGCGCCCGTCACGAGCGCCGGGTTCGCTGAAAAGCGGTTGGTTTGTTGTCGGTGCCTGCGGGGCCATGTCGCCGTCTAGTGCCATGATTGCGTCGGATGTATGCAACGCATTGTGGCGATTATGCAACAAGTGTGACCGAGACGGAAATCTTTCGCGAGCCGATCCCCTGAAAAGAGCGCGGGCTCAGATCAGGGCTCAGCCCTGCCGCGACGATTTGTAGACGTTGACGCCGAGTTCGCGAATCTTCTTGCGCAGCGTGTTGCGGTTCAAACCAAGCAGTTCCGCGGCCTTGATCTGGTTGCCGCGGGTTGCCGTCATCGAGGCCAGGACGAGTGGAAACTCGACCTCGGACAGGATGCGTTGATAAAGCCCGGCAGGTGGCAAATCGCCGGCAAACGAGGCGAAATAGCGTTGCAGGAAGTGCTCGACCGCCTGGCCGATCGACAAATCGTCGGGAATGAGATTGCCGCCACCCGGCACCACGGGACGTTCGCCGGTCTTGAGCTCGGCCTCGATGATCTCGGCGGAAATCTCGTCCTGCGAATAGAGCGCGGCGAGCCTGCGAACCAGGTTTTCCAGTTCGCGCACATTGCCCGGCCAGGGATAGCGCTTCATCAACTCGATGCCGCCGGAAGAAATGCGCTTGGTCTGCAGGCCTTCCATTTCGCCGAGCTTGAAGAAGTGGCGGACAAGGTCGGGCACATCCTCGGAGCGCTCACGCAGCGCGGGCAGCCGGAGCGGCACCACGTTGAGGCGATAGAACAGATCCTCGCGAAAAAGCCCCTGGTTGATCAGGGTGCGCAGATCCTTGTTGGTGGCGGCGACGATGCGCACGTCGGTCTTGATCGGCGTGCGTCCGCCAACCGTCGTGTATTCGCCCTGTTGGAGCACGCGCAGCAGCCGCGTCTGCGCTTCCATCGGCATGTCGCCGATTTCATCGAGGAACAGCGTGCCGCCTTCAGCTTGCTCGAAGCGCCCGGTCGAGCGGTTCTGCGCGCCGGTGAAGGCGCCCTTCTCGTGACCGAACAGTTCCGATTCGATCAGGTCGCGCGGGATCGCCGCCATGTTGATGGCGACAAACGGGCCGCCACGGCGGCGGCCATATTCATGCAGCGCGCGCGCCACCAGTTCCTTGCCGGTGCCGGATTCGCCCGAGATCATCACCGTCAGGTCGGTCTGCATCATGCGCGCCAGCATGCGGTAGATGTCCTGCATGGCGGCCGAACGGCCGACCAGCGGCATTGCATCGGGCTGCTCTTCCGGCCGCGCATCGATCTTCGGCCGTCGCGGCTCGGAAAGCGCCCGGTTGACGATGTTGAGCAGTTCGGTCAGGTCGAACGGCTTGGGCAGATACTCATAGGCGCCGGTTTCAGACGCGCGGATCGCCGTCATGAAGGTGTTCTGGGC
>NZ_RZQE01000420.1:0-5254 GCF_004022955.1 Mesorhizobium sp. M7A.F.Ca.US.002.01.1.1
GTCCTGGAGAGCAGCGCTGCGCGGAACCCGCCATAGCTTTCGCCGGCGAGGAACAGCGGCGACCCGGTGCGGCCGTTCTGCGCGAGATAGAGCCGGATGAAGGCGCCTATCGAGCCGGCATCCTGGTTGACGCCCCAGAAGTCGCGCGTGTCCTGACCCGGTGCCTCGCGGCTATAGCCGGTTCCCACCGGATCGACGAAGACGAGATCGGTCATGTCGAGCCAGCTGTCCGGATTGTCGATCAGTCTTTGCGGTGACGGCAGGAATTCGCCGTCGGCTCCCGTCGCGATTATCCGTGGACCGAGTGCGCCGATATGCAGATAGGCGGACGCTGCTCCAGGGCCGCCGTTGAACACGAAGGTGATCGGCCGCTGCTGGTCTTTGGCCCCGCTTGCCGGCGGCTCCAGTGTGTAGGCGACGTAGAAGATCTCCGCCGTGACGTCGCCCTTGCCCGATAGCAGCGACAGGGTCGCCGCCTTTGCCTGGTAATCCAGCTTGCGCCCGGCTAGCGTGATCGAATGGTTGGTGGTCTGCGGCGGCGGCAGCAGGGATAGCACGCCGCCCGAGGGCGCCGGCCGCTCCGCCGTTTCAGCCAGGACGGGCTGCGCCAGGACGGCGAGCATCGGCAGGATAAGGCAGATCAGTTTCAATTTGACCGGCATGATGGCTCCGCGACAACGACTCCCGCATAGGTATGGCCGAGAGGGTCGAAGTCAAAGGAAATGGCTGATTTGAACTTGCAACGGCTTGCGCTAGAGCCGGATGATTTCAGGTCGATCGACCTGAAATCTGAATCCGGCTCTAAATCAAACAGATGGAGCATGATGCCGTCCGAAAACCGCTTCACACTTTTCGGCATCATGCCTAGTATGAATTGGAATGCAGTCGAACCTTTCCCTCGATCAGTTTGGGCGCTGGAGCGGCGGTGTCGCCGCTGCGGCCGTTGCCGTGACACCCGAAGAATTGTCGGCTCGCTTCACGGCAGCGGCGAGCGAGTTGCTTGGCTCCGACCGCGCCTATGTCGGCTTTTACCGTCGCGACATCACATCCCTGACCATCGACGATGCCGGTCCCGATCGCTGGAACCGCGACTATGATGCACGACTGTATCGCCAGGATCCCTTCTTCCAGAGGTTCGCCAGCACGAGGCAGGATTTCCTGTTGCCGCTGTCGGCACTCCGCAATGGCGACTTCCAGCGCACTCCCTACTATCGCGAATTCTTCGGCCCTTCCGACAGTTTCGACGAGATCACCGGCGTGTTCAATCTCGACCGGCTGACCGCTGGCTATGTCACTTTTCTCAGGCGAAACGGGGCAGAACCGTTTGGCGAGCAGGATCTGGCGACGGCTTGCGCGGCAAGCAGCGCGACAAGGCTCATTTTGGAAAGATTGCTCCATCTGTGCCGCTTCCGGCACAAGGGCGCCGCAATCGGTGACGCTCGCTCGCGGCTGAGCAGGCGCGAGACCGAGATTGCGCGGCATCTGGTCGATGGTGGCAACGCCAAGACGATTTCGCGATGCCTCGCCATCTCGCCCGGGACCGTCCGCAACCACATCAAGCAGATCTATCGCAAGCTCGGCGTGCACTCCCAGGTCGAGTTGCTGGCGGCCATCCGCGAAGCCGCTTGAGCCTGACGGCTTCCGCCCGGCTCTGTCTTTTTGCTTTGACGCAATTCCCAAGGGAAAGCGCTACGCGCTTTTCCCGGGAAAACCGCTGCGCACTTTTCCTGGAATTGCTCTATTGTCCCGTCACGATGCGCGTCCACATGCGGTTTTGTGATCGCAGCAGCTTTGGGTCGTTGTTGTCCACCACGAACAGCTTGGCCTTCACGGCATCAGGCGGAAAGACGCCGGGATCGCTGGCTATGGCCTTGTCCATCAGCGGCAGGGACTCCGGTATCGCATTGGCGTAGGAGACATAGCTGGAATTGGCCGCGGCGATATCGGGCCGCAGATTGAAGTTGATCCAGGCCTGGGCGTTGTCGGGATGCGGCGCATCTTTCGGTACCGCCATCGTATCGAAGTTGATGAGCGTGCCTTCTCTGGGGATGGAATAGGCGATCTCCAGCTTCTTTACGGATTCCGCCGCACGGGTCCTTGCCTGGAGTATGTCGCCCGACCAGCCCAACACCACACAGATGTCACCGTTGGCGAGGTCGTTGATGTATTTCGACGAATGGAAATAGCGGATGTAGGGCCGCACCTTGACCAGCAGGTCCTCGACCTTGGCGAGGTCGTCGGGACTGGTCGATTTGGGGTTGATGTGAAGGTAGTTCATCGCCATCGGGATGACTTCAGCCGGCGCATCGATGATAGCCACACCGCAATCGGACAGCTTCTTGACCACATCGACGTCGAAGACCATGGCGAAGGAATCTGTCGGCCCGTCCGGCAGCCGCTGCTCCACCGCAGCGACGTTGTAGCCAATGCCGTCGGTGACCGCCATATAGGGCACTGCATGCAGGTTCTGCGGGTCGGCGCCGGCGATCAGCGTGAGGGCTTGCGGATCGATCTTCGAGTGGTTCGCAAGCTTCGATTTGTCGAGTTCCAGGAAAGCCCCTGCTTTGACCTGGTTCTTGAGGAACGGATAGGCCGAAGGGTAGACCACGTCATATCCGGAGCCACCGGTGAGCAGCTTGGTCTCAAGCACCTCGTTGCCGTCATAGACGTCGTAACGAACCTTGATTCCCGTTTCCTTCTCGAATTTCTCGGCCGTGTCCGGCGCGATGTAGTCGGACCAGTTGTAGACGTTGACGATCTTTTCCTCGTCAGCCGAAGCCGCATTTGCGCAGATGCCGCAGGCAAGCAGGGTTGAGAAGATCAGAGCGCGCATGAATGTCCTCCGTTTTCGCTATGTGTTCTCGGCATGCTCCGTCCCTCAACGTCGTTGCGGGGCATAGACCGGCAAGGTGATGCAGGCGACATTGCCGCCGCCCAGCAGGATCTCTCGCGAGTTTTCGATGCCGACTATCCGGTGGTCGGGAAACAGCTCGGCCAGCGTCCGCTTGGCCTTCACATCGAGATCGCAGCCGAACTGCGGCACCACCACGACGCTGTTGCCCGGATAGTAGTTGATGTAGCTCGCCGCGATCCGGTTTCCGGCCGGTCGCGCCCAGGTCGAATCCAGCCGGTCCACGCCGTCGCTTTCTTCCGGCGTCATCTCGATCGGCAAGGGGTGGGGCAGCCGGTGAACTTCCAGCGCGCGGCCCTTCGCATCACGAGCCGAACGCAACACCGCCTCGGCTTCGCGCACGATCTCATATTGTGGGTCGTCCCGATTGTCGGTCCAGCTCAGCACGACCACGCCGGGGCGCACGAAGCAGCAGACGTCGTCGACATGGCCGTCGGTCTCGTCGAAGGCAAAGCCGCGTGGCAGCCAGATGATGGTGTCGACACCGAGATAGTCGCCAAGCTGGCGCTCCACCTCGGCCTTGCCGAGATGAGCGTTGCGATTTCGATTGAGCAGGCATTGCTCCGTCGTGATGAGCGTGCCCTGACCGTCGCACTGCAACCCGCCACCCTCGGCGATCAGAGGTGCGCGGTAGCGATCCATGTTCTCGATTTCGAGCAGTTTTTGCGCCGCAAGGTCATCCAGGTCCCATGGCGAATAGAGGCCGCCGTCAAAACCGCCATAGGCGTTGAAGATCCAATCGACGCCACGCACGTCGCCTTGATCGTTGACGACGAAGTTGGGACCGCTGTCGCGCAGCCAGGAATCATTGGTGGACATCTCCACGACACGCACATGGCCAGGCAATCGCGCTCGGGCATTCTGCCACTGGCGAGCAGAAGCCGCCACCGTCACCGGCTCGCTTTGCGCGATCGCCGCGGCGACATCGGCGAACAGTTTTTGCGCGGGCTTGGCGCCGAGGCGCCAGGTGTCCGGCCGCTCCGGCCAGATCATCCAGCAGCCTGACTTGGGTTCGAATTCGCCGGGCGCGCGAAACCCATCCTGTTTCGGCCTTGTCGAGAGGGTTCGAGGCATCGGGGACCGCCGGGAAATGGAGTGATGACTTGCCCGGATCAGACTTTTTTGGGACCTTGTCCGTCAATGTCCCATTTGGGATATCGGTGTAGGCGGCTGGCACCTGTTGCGGAATGGCATTGCCTTCCCAAGGTGATCGGCGCAAATCTTGACCGGACGGCGCATGCCGGTGACGCAAGCAGTCGACGAAAGGGGAAAGCGGATGGATGCGACCGAACTGAAGGCCATGCAGGCGCCGCTGAAGCAGGCCTATCGTGACGACGCTTCGCAGGCCATGATCACGCTTCGCGCCAAGGGCTCGATCGACGACCAGTCGGTTGCCTGCAAGGTGGAGACGGGCAGGGCGCTCGCCATCGCCGGCCTGCATCCGGCAACAGGCGGCTCAGGCCTTGAGCTCTGCTCGGGCGACATGCTGCTGGAGGCGTTGGTCGCCTGCGCCGGGGTGACGCTGAAGGCGGTGGCGACGGCGCTCGAGTTCAAACTCGGCGCCGCCACGGTGGAGGCTGAAGGCGATCTCGATTTTCGCGGCACGCTCGGTGTCGCCAAGGATGCGCCGGTCGGCTTTCGCGCCATCCGGCTCAATTTCAACCTCGACACCGATGAGCCGCAGGAGCGGATAGACTCGCTGCTGAAGCTGACCGAGCGTTATTGCGTGGTATTCCAGACCATCAGCCAGAAGCCGGAACTGACGGTCAGCGCACGCCGCTGACGCCTACTGTGCTGACGGTTCTTCGGCGTCACCCTCGTCGGTGAAGGGCGAGGCGCTCGGCACGCATTGCACCGACCAGCCGGCCGGTGTCGGCTGCTTCTGATATTCGGTGATGGCGGCGGTGCATTGTTCGCGCTTGTCGAAGGTGCTGGGCAGCACGACCATGCCGCCTTGCGGACCGGCGATTACCAGATACCAGACCAACGCTGCTGCGGTCGTAGCCATGGGGATTTCCTTGTTCTGCCAGTTGGGCGCTTGTTGTGGGAGTCGCGGTGACCCTACCAACCCCAAGGAAATGACGAAGGCATGACCGCCGCACAGCTTCCCGCCGCCAAATCACAGCCGCGTGATGTGACGGCGGGTTTCCCAGCCCGATTTCGAAGCGCAATCGGCTCAGTTGGTGGCAAAACAATAGAACAAGCCATCGCCCCCGGTGCCCTTCAGCGCCTCTTGGCTGCAGCCGCCGCGCGAGGCGTGCGAGGAATTCCAGGATTTGGCGGCTGCCGAATCGTCGAGGCCGGTACGGTCGTGATGGCCCATCATCGCGGCGCCTTCCGCCC
>NZ_RZQE01000421.1:0-5246 GCF_004022955.1 Mesorhizobium sp. M7A.F.Ca.US.002.01.1.1
GGTTCGGTCAAGCTGCCGCAGGAAAAGGCAGCTGCCGAGTAACGGCAATTTGAAGCGCGATCGGCAGGAGTGGAATCCGTTTTTGCTCACGATTTCGCTTTGATCTGCTCAACGAGGCGGCCGCGTCAACGCGGCCGCTTGCATGTTTAGAGCCCGGAGCTTATCTCGTGAGCTTCGGTGAAACGCGCCGCCTGACCTCAGGGCCATCAAGCGTTACCAAGCGGAGAATCAGGCATGGCTTCGGCTGCTGAACAATTAGCCTCGAATCTGAATTTCTCGGCCTTCGCCAAGGCGGAGGATTTGAAGAAGCGCATCTGGTTCACGATCGGCGCGCTGCTGGTTTATCGCCTCGGCACCTACATCCCGCTTCCCGGTATCAATCCCGACGCCTTCGCCCAGGCCTTCTCTTCGCAGAGCAAGGGCGTGCTCGGCATGTTCAACATGTTCGCCGGCGGCGCCGTGCAGCGCATGGCGATCTTTGCGCTCGGCATCATGCCTTACATCTCCGCCTCCATCATCATGCAGCTGATGACCTCGGTCATCCCGTCACTGGAAGCGCTGAAGAAGGAAGGCGAACAGGGCCGCAAGGTGATCAACCAGTACACGCGCTACGGCACCGTGCTGCTTGCGCTGGTTCAGGCCTATGGCATTTCTGTCGGGCTGGAAGGCGGCAACGGCATCGTCAGTGACCCCGGCATGTTCTTCCGCATCTCGACCGTCGTCACGCTGGTCGGCGGCACCATGTTCCTGATGTGGCTGGGCGAGCAGATCACCGCCCGCGGCATCGGCAACGGTATTTCGCTGATCATCTTCTCCGGCATCGTCGCCGGCCTGCCGCACGCCATCTCCGGCACGCTGGAGCTTGGCCGCACCGGCGCGCTGTCGACCGGCCTGATCCTGGCGATCATCGTGCTGGCTATCGTCGTCATTGCGCTCATCGTGTTCTTCGAGCGCGCCCAGCGCCGCTTGCTGATCCAGTATCCGAAGCGCCAGGTCGGCAACCGGATGTTCCAGGGCGATACCTCGCATCTGCCGCTGAAGCTCAACACGTCGGGCGTCATTCCGCCGATCTTTGCCTCGTCGCTGCTTTTGCTGCCGGCCACCGTCGCCGGCTTCTCGCAGACGACGAACCTGCCGGCGTGGGCAAGCACCGTGCTCGCCTCGCTCGGCCACGGCCAGCCGCTCTACATGCTGTTTTATGCGGCGATGATCGTGTTCTTCGCCTTCTTCTACACCGCGATTGTCTTCAACCCGAAGGACACCGCCGACCAGCTCAAGAAGCATTCGGGCTTCATCCCGGGCTATCGTCCGGGCGAGCGCACCGCCGATTATATCGATTACGTTCTCACCCGCATCACCGTCGTCGGCGCCATCTATCTGGTGCTGGTGTGCCTGCTGCCGGAGTTCCTGATCTCGGCGACTGGCGTACCATTCTACCTTGGTGGCACATCGCTTCTGATCGTGGTCAGTGTCACGCTCGATACGGTTGCGCAGATTCAGGGTCACCTGATCGCGCACCAGTATGAAGGCCTGATCAAGAAGTCGAAGCTGCGCGGGGGGAAGAAAGCCAGATGAGGTTGATATTGCTTGGGCCGCCAGGAGCGGGCAAGGGGACGCAAGCACAAAGACTGGTAGAAAAACACGGCATACCCCAGCTCTCGACGGGCGACATGCTGCGTGCTGCCGTCCAGGCAGGCACCGAGGTTGGCAAGCGCGCCAAGGCGGTGATGGATGCCGGTGAACTGGTGTCCGACGCGATCGTCAACGCGATCGTCGCTGAGCGTATCGATCAGCCCGACTGCGCCAAGGGGTTCATCCTCGACGGCTATCCGCGGACCCTGGTGCAGGCGGATGCGGTCGAGCAGATGCTGTCGGATCGCTCCCAGGGGCTCGACGCCGTCATTGAACTCGTGGTCGACGACAAGGCCCTGGTTGGCCGGATCGTCAAACGCGCCGACGAGGCGCAGGCCGCCGGCCTTCCCGTTCGCAAGGACGACAATCCGACCGTGTTCGAAGAGCGCTTGAGAGAATACTACAAGAAGACGTCGCCGCTGATTGGCTACTACTATGCCAAGGGCAAGCTCCGCAGTGTCGACGGCATGGCCGATATCGACGCCGTGACGGAACAGATCGAAGCGGTGCTCAAGGACGCGGTGCGGGGAAATTAACGATTGCACTTGACGGAGGCGGTTCGCTGCGGTATGGCGGCCCGTCTTCCTATCAGGCATGAGCTTTGCTTGTCCGCAAGGGCAGGGCAGCCGCATTGAACTGGAAACTCCCGCATGGGCCGGCCTCCACCGGACGCGGGGCAACTTAAGACAGCGCCGAGCCTACCTTGTTTTTGAGGATTGGCCGGCCCACATGGAGAAGGGAAGAACATGGCTCGTATAGCCGGCGTCAACATTCCGACCAACAAGCGCGTTGTCATTGCGCTTCAGTACATTCACGGCATTGGCAAGCGGTTCGCCCAGGAGATCGTCGACAAGGTCGGCATCCCGGCCGAGCGCCGCGTCAACCAGCTGACCGATGCGGAAGTGCTGCAGATCCGCGAGACCATCGATCGCGATTACCAGGTTGAAGGCGACCTGCGCCGCGAAGTCTCGATGAACATCAAGCGGCTCATGGACCTCGGCTGCTACCGCGGCCTGCGTCACCGCCGCTCGCTGCCGGTCCGCGGCCAGCGCACGCATACCAATGCGCGCACCCGCAAGGGCCCGGCCAAGTCGATCGCCGGCAAGAAGAAGTAATTTTTTTAGGGGAATAAGGGAGTAGGGGAGTAAGGCAGTAGGGAATGCCCGCCAGTCGGGTCGCATTTTTCCCTACTCCCTTGCTGCCCTATTCCCCTACTCCCTTACGAAGGTGGAGCCGCTGGCATTACGGCGGTGTAGAGATCAACTGAAAGGACTATCATGGCCAAGGAAGCCGCTCGTGTTCGCCGTCGCGAACGCAAGAATATCTCGTCGGGCGTTGCCCACGTCAATTCGACCTTCAACAACACGATGATCACCATCACCGATGCACAGGGCAATTCGATTGCCTGGTCGTCGGCCGGTGCCCAGGGCTTCAAGGGTTCGCGCAAGTCGACCCCGTTCGCTGCCCAGATGGCTGCCGAGGATGTTGCCAAGAAGGCCCAGGAACACGGCATGCGCATGCTCGAAGTCGAGGTCTGCGGACCCGGCTCCGGTCGTGAATCGGCACTGCGCGCCCTGCAGGCGGCCGGCTTCACCATCACCTCGATCCGTGATGTGACGCCGATCCCGCACAATGGCTGCCGCCCGCGCAAGAAGCGTCGCGTCTAAGCATTTACCGAACGCCGCGCGAGCCCCCTTGGGCGCTCCTCCGCGGCATTCCAGGTCGCCCGCCACGATTGGATGGTGGCGGGTCAACGGAAGGAAAGCATCATGATCCAGAAAAATTGGCAGGAACTGATCAAGCCGAACAAGATCGAGTTCTCGTCGAAGAAGAAGACGCTGACCACGCTGGTCGCCGAGCCTCTCGAGCGTGGCTTTGGCCTGACGCTGGGCAACGCGCTGCGCCGCGTGCTTCTGTCTTCGCTGCGCGGTGCGGCTGTTACCGCCGTGCAGATCGACGGCGTTCTACATGAATTCTCGTCCATCGCCGGTGTGCGCGAGGACGTGACCGACATCGTCTTGAATATCAAGGAAATCGCCATCCGCATGGAAGGCGATGGTCCCAAGCGCATGGTCGTTCGCAAGCAGGGACCGGGTGCGGTTCTTGCCGGCGACATCCAGACGGTTGGCGACGTCGAGATCCTCAACCCCGACCACGTCATCTGCACGCTGGACGAAGGCGCTGAAATCCGCATGGAATTCACCGTCGACACCGGCAAGGGTTACGTGCCGGCCGACCGCAACCGCGCCGAAGACGCGCCGATCGGCCTCATCCCGGTCGACAGCCTTTATTCGCCGGTCAAGAAGGTCTCCTACAAGGTCGAGAACACCCGCGAGGGCCAGGTTCTCGACTATGACAAGCTGACCATGACGATCGAGACCGACGGTTCGATCACCGGCGAGGACGCAGTGGCTTTCGCCGCCCGCATCCTGCAGGACCAGCTCGGCCTGTTCGTCAACTTCGACGAGCCGCAGAAGGAAGTCGCCGCCGAGGCCGTCACCGAGCTCGCCTTCAACCCGGCGCTGCTCAAGAAGGTCGACGAACTCGAGCTTTCGGTGCGTTCGGCCAACTGCCTGAAGAACGACAACATCGTCTATATCGGCGACCTGATCCAGAAGACCGAGGCCGAGATGCTGCGCACCCCGAACTTCGGCCGCAAGTCGCTGAACGAGATCAAGGAAGTCCTGGCGGCGATGGGCCTGCACCTCGGCATGGAAGTGCCGGACTGGCCGCCGGAAAACATCGAAGACCTCGCCAAGCGTTACGAAGACCAATATTGAGCATGAATTCCAAGGATCGGCGGCGTGGGCCGCTCGATCCGACGGTCATGCGGAAAACCATCAGAGGCCGCGGCCTCTTGAACAACTGAAGAAGGAAAAGAGCCATGCGCCACGGTTTCAAAGGCCGCCGCTTCGCCCGAAGCATTAGCCATCGCAAGTCGATGTTCGCCAACCTCGCCGTGTCGCTGCTCGAGCACGAGCAGATCGTCACAACCTTGCCGAAGGCGAAGGACCTGCGTCCGATCGTCGAGAAGCTGGTGACGCTCGGCAAGCGTGGCGACCTGCACGCCCGCCGCCAGGTCATTGCCCAGATCGGCAATGAAGGCGTCGTCAAGCGTCTGTTCGACACCATCGCGCCGCGCTACGCCAACCGCAATGGCGGCTATCTGCGCATCATGAAGGCGGGCTTCCGTCACGGTGACAACGCCGCCATGGCTGTCATCGAATTCGTCGATCGCGACGTCTCGGCCAAGGGCGCCGGCGACCGCGCTCGCATCGAGGCCGAAAGCGCTGACGCGGACGCCGCAGCCGCATAAGGCTCGGTTTTCCCAAATGAGTTCAAAGGGGCCTGCGGGCCCCTTTTTGTTTTCTGAAAGCAGCAAACCGCGCCGGAATCCGATTTCCGGGCATGCCCCTGGGATTTTGGCCCAAAATAGTCGGATTTCAGCGGCTTAGCCTTTCATTTTGCACAATCGTCGGGACAATGCCCCCGAACTTGCCTTGGAGGATTCGCGAATGCGCGCCAGAAGACTGCCCTTTGTTCTGCTTTTCGCCATCATGGCGTTTGCGGCCGCACCGGTGGTCAGGCAGGCATTGGCCGAGGAGACCAAGACC
>NZ_RZQE01000422.1:0-5236 GCF_004022955.1 Mesorhizobium sp. M7A.F.Ca.US.002.01.1.1
GGATGTCGTTGGGTGACTCGCCGTCGCTGTCGATCAGCTGGAACAGGTAGGAGGCGAGGCTGAAGGCGGAGATGTAAGCCGAGGCCGACAGAAGCTTCTTGAAGGTGGCCGCTTCGTCGCCTTCGAGCGGCGCGCGGGTATTCCTGGCCTGCAGGCTTTCGAGGTCGGAGCCTTCGGCAAAGACGTCCGATATGGCCAGCGCGATCGCCGTGCCGCGCCGGGCGCGAAACAGGAGCGTGTGCTGCGGGATGGTCAGCAGCTGGTCGTCGGGATGAACGGCGCCGACGGTCTTGGCCAGCTCGACCTCGCGCGTGCGACGCACCGAGCCGACCGAGACGGTCGAGACGAAGCGGCGGTTGGTGCCGGCAAGCGCGGTGCCGGACTCCCGTGACGGGTCCTCCAGCACGACGATGCGGGTGATGAAGCTCTGCGCGGTGGCGCGGTGCTTCTCGATGGCGGCTTCCGGAATGGTGGTCAGGCCGGTATCCATGAAGGGTGCTCCGTGGTGTGACGGTCAGACGTCTGAGATGACCTGTCCGTTGGACAGGATATGAACCTTGTAGCCGGCAAAAATCTTCTGTGCTTCGCCGGCGGCGTAGAGTGCCTGATAGGCCTCGTGCGGAATCAGCGCATGGTTTTCATAGCTCGACACGCCCTGACGCGCGGCTTCCAGATCATCAGTGTTGATGAAGAATTCCTGCGTTGTCTTCTCACTCGAAAACAGGCCCTTGCGGCCGGGCTTCTCGCTCTTGGAATAGACCTCCTGGATCGTCCAGGTCAAAAGCCAGGCATTTTGCGGCTTGCGCACCTTGGCCAGAACCTCGGTCACCGTCGAATTGTTGTCGGTAATCCCCACCGAATAGAACGGGCCGAGCACGACGCGGCGCAGCTGCTTGGGGTGCAGCGGTTCGAAATCCTTGTCGAGGTTGACCGCGATGGTTGCCGGCGACAGCGTATAGGCGGAGTTCTTCTCGGTGAAATCGTCGAAACGATGGGCAAGCTCGGGATTGAGCAGGCCGTCGACCGGCAGCGGAATGTCGACCGTCTCGTTGAGTTTGCCGTTCCTGTCGACAAGCTGGCGGATCATCGCGTCGGAAGAATCCTCCACCGTCACCATGTAGACCAGAGGCAGGTTGGCGCTGCCGTCGAACGTCGCCCAATGGACGAGATAATAGGGCCGTCCCGTCTTCGGATTGACCGAGACCTTGGCGGTTTGCGCCAGCGTGAAGGGACCGAACGTGTTCTCGCTTTTCACGTCCTCGAGATAGAGCCGCTCGGCCATCGACTTCTGCAGCGCCTCGGGGAATTCCTTGTGGCGCAGGATGAAGTCGGCCATTTCCTCGCGCAATTCGCCGGCGAGCGGGATGTTGGCAAGCCGCGCGTCGGCCTGGCGGCGGTCGTTTTCCAGTTCGAGCAGGTTCTGGAACACCGGGAATCCGCTTTCGGCCCGCGAAATGCGGAACGTGTCCATGAAGCCCAGCCGGTTGCGCCAGCAGGAAAACGACTTGTCGAGCCGGGCGATGTATTCGGCGACGATCTTGGCGACGATGCCGTGCCGGTAAAGCGGCGAGCGATCGTCGCGCATGAACACTTCAAGGCCGCTCAGCGCGGCCGTGATGGCGGAGAAATATCGTGCCGCCGCTTCGTTTTCGGGGGTCATGCCTGTGCGCTCGCGGGCAGTCCTGTCACTCTAAGACTGCACGTAGTTTGCCGAATTGTGCTTCTTCAGCACCTCGTCGAAGCGGCGGGCAAAGGCATCGTCGGCCAGCTTCTTGCGGCGCTGGATGTCGGCGGTGGCGACCATGTTCTTCTCGTGCATCTCGAGTAGGTCGCCGATGTGTTTTTGCGAAGCAGCACCGATGCCGGCCATGGTTTCCTCGGCGGTGTTGTCGACCTGGCTGCCCAGCGTGTTGATCTTGTGGGCGACGTCCTGCTGGGCGGCGGTCTTCAGCGAATCTTCCAGCGCCTTGTAGAGCACGATGCGCTGCTCGGTATCGATGGTCAGCTTGTTGATCAGCGTCGATTGCGCGGCGATCTGGTTGTTGAGCGAATCGACGAAGGTCTGGAACATCGAGGTGTAGCGCTCGAGCGTCTGGCTCTCGGCCAGCAGCTCCTGCTCCTTGGCCTGCTTTTCGTTGTATTCCGTCGCCAGCTTGGAGCGTTCGCCTTCGAGCTGCGTGCGGTCCTTCTGACTGGTCGAAGCGGCGATCTTGTTTTCGATGTCGAGCAGCATCGGGTTGAGCTCCTCGATGCGCTTCTGCACGGCTTCGAGGTTGGTCATGGTGGTCTTGCGGCGCTCGATCACCTGCGACAGGCTGGTTTCCGAGGTCTTGTAGCGCTGGTCGAGGACCTCTTTCTGCGCCTTCAATATGCCGACGATGGTGTCGGATTTGACCAGCAATTCCTGCAGGTTGCCCGCCAGCGACATGTTGCGGACGCGGTCGGTGCGCATGCGCTGCTTGCTCTGGCTGGAGAAGATACCGATGAATTTTTCCCAGCCGGTGTAGTTCTTCATGCTCTCGAACTCGGAGCCGAAGACGTTGGTGGCGTCCTCCAGGCCGATGATCAGGTCGGCAATGTTGCCTTCCATCACCTTTTGCTGCTTCAGCACATCCTCGATGCGGGCGTTCTCGAGGTCGAAATTGGCGTCGCCGATCTTCTTGTCCGATGTGGCGAGCGTATCAAGCATGGTGCCGGACTGCTCGATCTTGGAGCGCATGTCCTGCACGACCTGCTTGGTCTTGGCAATTTCGGCGTCGAAATTCTGCAATGTCGCCATTGGGGCCTCCCGCTTCGGCATGACGTCGCTGGTCGCGAACAGCGGCGAATATATGTGGGGCATCGGGGGATTGAAAGACGTGAAGACAAGGGCGGCGTGAAAACAAAAGAATCCATCAGGGTCTTGAAAACCAGTGAAGGCGGGGGCCTGGCGTGATTAGCTTGCCTGCCAGCCGTAGTTCAGCTGTCATTGAACTTTCATGCGGCAAGCCGATGGCGCACGGATGCCTTTGTATTCGGCAAATCACTGAAGCAATCGCGGCCGCGATATGCAAGGGGAAAGCCGGTTTTACAGAGCTGACGAACAGCGGATCAAGGCTTGGGATCGGCCTTCAGATAGGCGATGACATTGGCGATGTCGTCGTCATTGGTCAGGCCGCCGAAGGCCATCTTGTTGCCCGGCACCTTCAGCTTTGGGGCCTTGAGATACTCGGCGAGATTGGCTTCATCCCAGACCAGGCCGGCGGCGCCAGCACTCTTCATCGCCTCGGAATAGTGGCCAAGAAAGCTCTCGGCGCTGCCGGCGGTGCGGCCAACGACGCCCAACAGATGCGGACCGACCTTGTCGCGGTCGGTGGCTGCGTCATGGCAGGCCATGCATCGGTTGAAGACCTTCTTGCCCAGGGCAGGATCACCGCCGGCATGGGCTACGAGCGAGCTGGCAAGGAGAAGGATACTGGCGAACGAAGCGGCTCGAAGCATGGCTGACCCCGGGGAGCTCTGGCTGGCTGCGTTATAGTACCGAGGCCTTAAGAAACGCTGCATAGGGCCGGGGTCAAGGCCGCCGACCGTCAGCCCTTGATAAAGCCGATGAAGTCGTCTGGCGCGGCGCGGCCCATCTCTTCCTCCCAGTGGCGGCGGCAGAGCGAGACATAGACGTCCTTGCCGATCGCCACCTGCTCGCCCTGGCGCGCCACCTTGCCATCGGGGCCGAGGCGCACGACCATCGTCGCCTTGCGGCCGCATCGGCAGATGGTGCGCACTTCGCGCAAATCGTCGGCGATGGCCAGCAGCGCGCGCGAGCCGGGAAACAGCTTGCCCTGGAAATCGGTGCGCAGGCCGTAGCACATGACCGGGATGTTCAGCCGGTCGGCGATGCGGGCGAGCTGCCAGACCTGCTCTTCCTCGAGGAACTGCGCCTCGTCGACGAAGACGCAATGCACCGACGTATGCGCGTGATGAGCGGCGACGCGGGCGAACAGATCGTCGCCGTCGCGAAACATCTCGGCTTCCGTCTCCAGGCCTATGCGCGACGAGATCAGGCCTGTATCGCCCTTGCGGTAGTGGCCGGCGACGAACAGCATCGTGCCCATGCCGCGCTCGCGGTAATTGTAAGAGGCCTGCAAGAGCATCGTCGTCTTGCCGGCGTTCATCGTCGCGTAGTGGAAGTAAAGCTTGGCCATGCCGCTCTTTTAAGCCGACTTGGCCTGACACGGGGAGGGGCCAGAGCGGCATTCCCCTGAAAAAGCCGGCTGGCCAGACAAAAGCGCCTGATGTGTCGCTGATTGGCCAGCCCGCGCCGTTGATCGTGATTGTCTTAATGCTTGAAACCACACCAGAATGGTGTTTGGCTGACGAAACAAGGCGGGCATAGAAACCGTAGCTACGCTTCGCCAAAGAATCACAATGGGAGACTGTCTATGTCGCGTATGAACTCTTTCGTCGCCGGCCTCGGCCTGGCGGCTTTTTTGTCAACCAGCGCTGCCTACGCCGGTGATCCGGCAAGCTGCAAGGCGGTGCGCCTTTCCGACGTCGGCTGGACCGACATCCAGGCGACGACCGGCGTCGCCTCCGTGCTGCTGACCGCGCTCGGCTATGAGCCGCAAACGATCCAGCTGTCGGTGCCGGTGACCATGGCGTCGCTGAAGAACAAGGATCTCGACGTGTTCCTCGGCAACTGGATGCCGTCGATGACCAACGACATCAAGGACTATACAGCCGACGGTTCGGTCGAGACGATCAGCACCAACCTGACCGGCGCCGGCTACGGCATCGTCGTGCCGACCTATGTCGCCGACGCCGGCGTCAAATCGCTGACCGATATCGGCAAGTTCAAGGACAAGTTCAACGGCAAGATCTATGGCATCGAGGCCGGCAATGACGGCAACCGCATCATCCTCGACATGATCAAGAACCCGAAGGACAATCTCGAAGGCTTCGAGCTGGTCGAATCCTCGGAAGCCGGCATGCTGACGCAGGCCGAGCAGTCGATGAAGAACAATGAATGGATCGCCTTCCTCGGCTGGACGCCGCATCCGGTGATGGGCGCCATGAAGATCACCTATCTCGACGGCATGGGCGACAGCGGCTTCGGCGCCGCCACCGTCTACACCAATGTGCGCAAGGGCTACACCACCGAATGCCCGAACGCCGGCAAGTTCATCGCCAACCTGAAGTTCAACCTGGACATGGAAGGCGAGATGATGGACGCGATCCTCAAGGGCGGCGACGCCAATAC
>NZ_RZQE01000423.1:0-5202 GCF_004022955.1 Mesorhizobium sp. M7A.F.Ca.US.002.01.1.1
GGAGCACAAAAAGAAAACCCCGCCAGTGCGGCGGGTCACCGGCGCAAATCAGCACCATAGACGAAAATGTACCATAGCTGAGGTCACCGAGTCAAGAAAAAATTCCTATGACCAAAGGCACCGTCGTTGACAGCGGCGGCGGCATGCGTCCACTATTTCCCGGCACGGGAGGATCGTGAAAGCAATGGCGGAAGTGTCCCTGGTCCTGATCGACCGGCTGCTGGCGATATCGCGGGCGCTTGCCGGCCATATCGATCCCGGCACGGCGTTCCGCGCGACAGCCATCGAGATCGGTTCGCTCATCCCGCACGACCACATGGATCTGGCGGTGCTGTCGCATGATGGGCGCCGGCACGCCTGTTACGAAGCCGGCTTCCACACCAGCTGGAGCGAGCTTGCCCAGCATCCGCTGCCGACCGAAGTCAGCCCGATCCGCTCGGTGCTGTGGGGCGAAGTCCCCTATCTGCTCGCCGACGACGCGCTGAGCGACGAGCGGTTCCATTTCGCCACCGCTATCGATGGTCCGATCTTCGCCGCCAGGCTGCGCAGCCGCATCGTCGTGCCGCTCAGGGCGCGCGGCGGCATCATCGGCGCGCTCAACATCAGCCGGCACGAGGTCGACTGCTACACGCTTGCCGATGTCGCGGTCGCGCAACAATGCGCCGACCTGATCGCGCCCTACATCTTCGCGCTGATCCAGACCGAGGAGGCGCGCCGCGCTATGCTGGCCGAGAGCGAGGCGCGAAATCGCGTCGAGCTGCTGCGCGTCGGCGCCTCGCAATTGACCGAAGGCATGGAGCGCGAACGCCGGCGCATGGCCATGGACCTGCACGACCAGACGCTTGCCGATCTCGCCCGGATCGCGCGCCAGCTCTCGGCACTTCGCGGCCAGGGCGTGGCGCGGGCAGCACAGCTTGCCGATCTCGAGAAGGAGGTCGCCGGCTGCCTGACGGAACTGCGCCACATCGTCGACGACATGCGGCCGAGCGTGCTTGAACTGTTCGGCCTGCGCGATGCGGTCGAGGCGCATCTCAACCGCAGCGTCGCCAGGGCCAAGCCGCCGATCGCCGTGCGCATCGCCGACACCAGCGACGGCGGCGCCGACAGCCTGTCGGAGCCAGTGCGGACCGCGCTCTACCGGATCGTGCAGGAAGCGATCAACAATGCCGTTCGCCATGCCGCGCCGCACCGCATCGACGTGCTGCTGGCGTCGACCGCGAGCGTGCTGCGGGTGATCGTCACGGATGACGGCCAGGGCTGCGGCGCCGTTGACCCGGCCGCGTATGGCGGCATCGGCCATATGCACACGCGGGCAGCCCTTATCGGGGCGCGGCTGCGCATCGGCCAGGCCGGCCGCAAGAACGGCGGCACCCGTGTCGTCGTCGAGATCGACCGCCAGCCATCACGGGAACTGGCGGCGGCTGCAACAATGCCTGGCGAACTCGCCGTATCGGAGGCCATGTGATGCTTGTGATGATCGCCGAGAATGACGGGCTGCACCGTAGCTTCGCGCGGCGAACGGTGGAGCAATTGTGGCCCGGTGACGTCGAGGTGATCGAAGCGAGTGACGGCGAGGACGCCATCAACCTGGCGACTGAGCGCGAGCCACTGCATGTCGTGCTCGATTTGCAGATGCCGAAGGCGACGGGAATCGAAGTTGCCAGGGCGATCTGGAACCGCCGCGCCGGCACGCACATCCTGTTCTGGTCGAATTTTGCCGACGAAGCCTATGTGCGCGGCGTGGCGCGCATCGTCCCTCCCGGCTCTGTCTACGGCTATGTGCTGAAATCGGCGACGGAGGAAGGCATGCGGTCCGCCCTGCGCGGGGTTTTCCGCGAAGGCCACTGCATCATCGACCGCGAGATCCGCGGCATCCAGCATCGCGTTCAGGACAAGTTCGAGGGCATCACCGACGGCGAATATGAAAGCCTGATCGATATCGCGCTCGGCCTGACCGACCGGGCGATCGCGGCACGGCGCGGCCTGTCGATCCGTGGTGCGCAGAGCCGCATCAAGCACTGCTACGACAAGCTCGGCATCGTGCCGGCGGAGGACGGCACCGGCGATGCTTCCGTGTTCAACTCGCGGACGCGGGCGATCTATCTCGCCATGGCGCGTGGCCTGATCAACATCGACGCACTGCGCCGCGAACAGGACCGGCTCGACGCCTGGCTGGCGGAGCACTGAAACAGCGGCGGCCACAAGCCGGAACATCAGAAGGTCCCGCGCATTGCTAGTGAACGCCAACTCAACGCCTGCGGATCCGAAGTGCGACCCTCATTTGCAGATTCATGGCACTTGGTGCGCGAAAGCGTCGTCGGTTTCATCGACGACAATGCGCTCAGCCATGGTGCGGCGATGGCCTTTTATGCCGCCACCTCGCTGGCGCCGATCTTGCTGATCGTGGTTGCGATTGCTGGTCTCGTCTTCGGCCACGATGCCGCACAATTGGCCTTGTCCGCGCAGATATCAGGGCTGATGGGACCGGAAAGCGCCGATCTCCTCAAGACTGCGCTGGAAAGTGCATCCGGCAGGCTGTACGGCACCTGGGCCGCGATCATAGGGCTGGTCACCTTGCTGGTGGCCGCGTCTGGCGTCTTCGGCGAAATGCAGCAGTCGTTGAACACAATCTGGAAGATCGAACCGCAAGGCAATTCCCTGTCGCGTCTGGTGAGGGCGCGGGCCGCCAGTCTGGGGTTGGTGGCCGCACTCGGGTTCCTGTTGCTGGTCTCTCTCATCGCAAGCGCTGCGATTTCGGCACTGGGCGCTTTCATCAACGCCCACCTGCCGTTTGGAACGATCATACTCAGCGGGATTAACGGCGTCGTTTCGTTTGCGCTTATCGCCGTGATGTTTGCCGCCATTTACAAGGTTTTGCCCGATCGAACCCTGGAATGGCGCGATGTGGCAATCGGCGCTGTCGGGACCGCGGCCCTGTTCACATTGGGAAAATCGCTTATCGGCTGGTATATCGGCACCAGCGCGATTGCGTCGTCGTATGGCGCCGCCGGCGGACTGCTCGTGATATTGCTCTGGGTTTACTACTCGTCGGAGATTTTCCTCCTCGGCGCCGAGTTCACGCGCGCCTATTCCGTTCGCCACGGCAGCCGGTCCGATCTGAAGAGGTTGGTTCACGGCCCTTTGCCCGCGCAGCACGACTCATTTCGCACAGGGCAAAAATCCAACTCTGCCGGCGTTGTCGTGCTCGTGGCGGTGGCGTGCGCGAGCGCAACCTTGACCGCGCTTTTGCGGAGTGTTCGCCGGCCCTGATCTGACGTCGCCGGTATTCTACGCTCGATAGGCACGGGCGACTGTGCAAATGCACAGTCGCCCGTGCGCTTTGACCCGTATCGGCTCGTCGGGACCGCGCCTACGCTCTGCCCCAACAAGAAGACTGTATCGGGAAGCGCTCATGCCATTCGTCACCATGCGGAGTAGCACGGCTGTTCGCGCCGGGAGCCGATGATGTCGGTGCCGGCGCGTGCGCGCCATTCCGGCTTCGACGATGTCGTCGGCGATGCGCCGATCGAAACGCTGGCGAGCGGCTTCGGCTTCCTCGAAGGACCGGTCTGGCATCCCTATGAGAAATGGCTGGTCTTCTCCGACATTCCGGAAAGCCGGATGTATCGCCGCAGTGCCGAGGGCGAGATCGAGCTGTTCCGCGAGCCGAGCCACAAGGCCAATGGCAACACGCTGGACCGCCAGGGGCGGCTGGTCACCTGCGAGCACGCAACGAGCCGCGTGACCCGCGCCGAGCCCAACGGCAGCGCAACAGTGCTGGCCACGCACCATCAGGGCAAGCAGCTCAACAGTCCGAACGATATCGTCGTTGCCACCGGCGGATCGATCTACTTCACCGATCCGGGCTATGGCCGGAGGGAGTTCTATGGCGTGCCACGCCCGCAGGAGCTGCCGTTCCAGGGCGTCTACCGCATCGATGGCGACGGCGCCCGGCTGACATTGCTGGCCGACGATTTCGGGCAGCCGAACGGGCTGTGCTTTTCGCTGGACGAGTCGCGGCTGTTCATCAACGACACCGAACGCGGGCACATCAGGGTGTTCGGCGTCGAAGCCAATGGCGACCTCAATGGCGGCGCGGTGTGGGCAGTAACCGAGGGCGAGGGGCCGGGAGCGCCCGACGGCATGAAGATCGACAGCCGCGGCAATCTTTACTGCACCGGACCCGGCGGCATCCACATTTTCGACGCGTCGGGCACCATTCTTGGCGTCATCCGGACGCCTGAAGATTGCGCGAATTTCACCTTCGGCGACGACGATTTGCAAAGCCTCTACATTGCCGCGTCGACGTCGCTGTACCGGCTCAGGGTGCGCGTGCCGGGATTGAGACTGTTTTGAGCTCGCGACAATCCGTGCTCAAATCAGAGTTGGGAGTGAGGCCGGGGTCAAAGCCGGTGGGAATACAGCAGTCAACACATCTGGGAGGATAACGACATGAAGAAACTGTTCGTTCTGGGCGCTCTGGCGGCAATGCTCGCTTCGGGCACGGCGCTGGCCGACACCAGTGGCAAGAAGATTGCTTTTTCCAACAATTATGCCGGCAATTCCTGGCGGCAGGCGATGCTCGACAGCTATGGCATCGTCACCAAGAAGGCGGTCGCCGACAAGGTGGTCGGCGCGGCCGACATCTTCACCACCGCCGACAAGGAGGTGCCGACGCAAGCGGCGCAGGTGCAGAACCTGATCCTGCAGGGCTATGACGCGATCGTCATCAACGCTGCCTCGCCGGATGCGCTCAACGGCGCCATCAAGCAGGCCTGCGATGCCGGCATCACCGTCGTCTCCTTCGACGGCACCGTGACCGAGCCTTGCGCCTACCGTGTCGTCGTCGACTTCAAGGACATGGGCAAGCAGGAAGTCGAGCAGATGGCCAAGTTCCAGCCCAAGGGCGGCAATCTGCTTGAAATCCGCGGCCTTGCCGGCACCTCGATCGACGATGCCATCCATGCCGGCATCCTCGAAGGCGTCGCCGCCCATCCCGAGTTCAAGATCGTCGGTTCGGTGACCGGCGACTGGGACCAGACGACGGCGCAGAAGGCGGTGGCGACCATCCTGCCGTCGCTGCCCGACATCGTCGGCGTCGTTGACCAGGGCGGCGACGGTTACGGCGCCGCACAGGCCTTCGCCGCCGCCGGCAAGCCGCGCCCGACCATCATCATGGGCAACCGCCAGGACGAGTTGCAG
>NZ_RZQE01000424.1:0-5198 GCF_004022955.1 Mesorhizobium sp. M7A.F.Ca.US.002.01.1.1
AGGATGGACACGAACGAACCGGCAAACATGACCGGCGCCAGCGATTCGCGGGTGAAGATGACAATCTGCGGCCCGAGGATAGCGGTGACGATGCCGCCGGCCAGCACGAAGGAGATGGCGCGCGCCTTGAATTCCGGCGGTGCGTTGTCAGCGGCGGCGAAGCGGAACTGCTGGACGAAGGCGCCGCCGACACCGATCGTGAGCAAGCCAAAGGCAAACAGCCAGAAGCTCCCTTGAAAAAGCGCAAGCGTGGCGACGAGGCCGCCAAGCGCCGTGACGATCGTTCCGGTCATGAAGCCGCCGCGCTGGCCCATTCTGCGGATGATGGCCGCTGCAGGCAGCGCGCCGAGCGCCACGCCGATGTTGAAGCCGGTGATCGGCGCTGTCGCCAATGATTTGTCGGGGCCAAGCAGATATTGCCCGGCCAGCGCGCCCACGGAGATGGCGATGGGGGCCGCCGAGCCGATGATCGCCTGCGATGCGGCCAGGATCAGCGCCGTGCGGCGCGCCTCGCTGCCTGCCTCGACGGCGATTGCCGTCATGATGCGTCCTTGCCGCGCCCCTCGCCACGCACCCGGCGTGACACACGGTCGAGCACGGCATTGACCAGCTTCGGCTCGTCTTCCTCGTAGAAGGCCTTGGCGATGTCGACATATTCGGAGACGATGACGGCGACCGGGACATCCTCGCGCTTCATCAGTTCGTAGACGCCGGCGCGCAGGATGGCGCGCAGCGTCGAATCGAGCCGCGACAGCGGCCAGTCCTCGGTCAGCGCCTGGCGGATGATCGGATCGATGGTCTTCTGGTTCTCGACGACACCCGCCAGGATAGCGCGAAACCATTGCGCATCGGCCTCGCGATAGAGCGCGCCGTCGACTTCCTTGCCAAGGCGAAACGCCTCGTACTCGGCGGTGATCTCGAAGACACCGCTGCCGGCGACATCCATCTGATAGAGCGCCTGCACGGCGGCCAGACGGGCAGCGCCGCGCTTGTTGGCGTGGCGCATCGCGGGCTGCCCGGGCGAAGCGGGTTCGCTCACGATCGCGCTCCCAATTGTTCCTTGAGGGCAATCATGGTCAGCGCCGCACGCGCGGCAAAGCCGCCCTTGTCGCCTTCCGAGCGCTTGGCGCGAGTCCAGGCCTGGGCGTCATTCTCGGTGGTGAGGATGCCGTTGCCGATGCAGACCGAGTCCTGCACGCTCAAATCCATGAGCGCGCGGCTGGATTCATTGGCGACAATGTCGAAATGATAGGTGTCGCCGCGGACGACGGTGCCGAGCGCGACAAAGCCATCATAATGTGTGCCGCCTTCCGTCGCGCCGTCCAGTGCAAAGGTGATCACCGCGGGGATCTCCAGCGAACCTGGAACGGTGACGACGTCATAAGTCGCGCCCGCCTCATCGAGCGCGCTTGTCGCGCCATCGAGCAGCGCGTCGGCAAGGTCGTCATGAAAGCGCGCTTCGACAATGAGCAGATGCGCCTTCGCCTTCGGACGAATGAAGGCTTTGCCGTGTTGGGATGTACCAGCCATAAAAGTCTCCGGGGAGTTGCCGGTGACTTAGGCCGAAGCCGGGTTCATCGCAAGCGGAAGATTGCTGGATGGACTCCTGTCCTATCGATCCTCTCGCGTATGCCACAGGCGCAACACAGAAATTGTCGTGTTCTGTATCTCGTAACGAATTTCGTAGCTGCCTACCAAAATGCGACGCACTTCTCGTGGTTCGAACTCTTCCAGTCTCTCACCGATGCGCGGATATTCGACCAACCGTGCCGGCGCGGCAATAAGCGACTGCACGGCACGTGCGGCCGCCGGGCCATTTGCTAGCACGAGAAAATCATGTAGCCGGACCAAGTCGGACAAAGCCTTGTTGGTCCATTTCAACTCCATCAACGAGGCACCGGCAGTGGCTTGTCGGTACCAAGACTCTCAGCCCACGCCTGCACGGCCTGGTGATCGATGACCCGTCCTGCGTCGACATCGGCCATTGCTTCAAGCGTGAGCCGTCGGCGCTCCTCCTCCAAATCCACCCACGCGGAAAGAGCTTGTTTGACGATCCAGCCGCGTGGGCGCTCAAGGCGGGCAGCCAGTTGATCTACCTTTTCAGCCAGCGGCAGCGGAACGTGAGCGGTGATTACTTTTGTATCCATCAGAGCCTCACAATCAGATCTAATCATAGCGATTAAAACTGATTAAGTCGAGGCCAGCAGCACTTAAAGCCCCTCTTTCGTCGCCTCGACCAGCCGCGCCGCATAACGCGCCATGGTGTCGATCTCGAGATTGACGCGGTCGCCGACCTTGCGCTCGCCCCAGGTGGTCACGGTCAGCGAGTGGTGGATCAAAAGCACGTCGAAGCGCGCGCCTTCGATCTTGTTGACGGTGAGCGAGGTGCCGTCGAGCGCGACCGATCCCTTGGGCGCAATGAACTTCGCCAGGTCGCGCGGCGCCTCCAGCGTGAAGCGCACGGCATCGCCCTCATCCTTGCGCTCGATGATCTCGGCCATGCCGTCGACATGGCCCGAAACGATGTGGCCGCCGAGTTCGTCGCCGATCTTCAGCGCCTGCTCCAGATTGACTTTGGTGCCGGATTTCCAGCCCGAGGCCGTGGTCAGCCGCAAGGCTTCCTCCCATGCTTCAACCTCGAACCAGCGTGCATTCGAAACGCTGTCGGGCAAGGCCGTGACCGTCAGGCAGACGCCGCCGCAGGAGATCGAGGCGCCGATGGCGATGGTCTGCGGGTCATAGGCTGTGTCGATGCGGAGCCCCACCCCTTCCCTGAGCGGCTTGACGGACGCGACAGTGCCGACATCGGTGACAATTCCGGTAAACATCGGTGTTGATCCCTAAAGGTCTCTTATCCACTCGGCGTAGCTGTCTTCGCCAAAGCGCATGTCGCGCAATTTGCGAAATCCTGCCGGGATATGGTCGGCGTCGATCGGCGATGCAATGCCGTCGTCGCCGATTGCATCCGGTCCCTGGAACAGCACGATGCGGTCGACCAGCCCGTCGGCCAGGAAAGCGCTCGCCACCCTGGCGCCGCCCTCGACCAGCACGCTGGCCATGCCGAGCGCGGCCAGGTCCTCAAGTAATTCCGGCAAGGCTACGCCGCCCTCGTGCGTCTCGGTGCCGATGAAGCGCACGCCGGCGCGTTCGAGTGCTGCGCGCCGCAGCGGATCGGCCTCCAGGCAGGCGGCGATATAGAGCGGTACCCGGTCGACGCCCGAAACCAGCTTCGAGGCCTCCGGCAACCTGAGCTGGCGGTCGAGCACGATGCGGGCAGGCGAACGGTTCTCAAGCCCCGGCAAACGCACCGTCAGGGCCGGATCATCCTCAAGGGCGGTGCCGATACCAACCAGTATGGCGTCCGCCTCAGCCCGCATCAGATACACTTCTCGGCGCGCGATATCGCCGGTGATCGACACCTGCCCGTCACCTTCCCTGCCGATCTTGCCGTCGCTGGAAAGCGCAAGCTTGAGAATCACTTCCGGGCGTTTTCTCAACGATCGAATCAAATAGCCGGCCATCTGCTCGGCAGCTTCCGCCGCCAGCACCTTCTCGACCACCTCGACACCGGCCGCGTGCAGGATCGCATAACCCTTGCCGGACACGCGCGAATCGGGATCGCTGGCGGCACCGACGACCCGCGCAACGCCCGCATTGACCAGCGCATTGGCGCAAGGTGGCGTGCGGCCGTGGTGGGCGCAAGGTTCCAGCGTGACGTAGGCGGTGGCGCCGCGCGCGAGGTCGCCGGCCTCGGCCAGGGCCTCGGTCTCGGCATGCGGACGGCCGCCGACAGCGGTGACGCCGGTGCCGACGATCATCGGACCATTGCCGTCATCGCGTACGATCAGCGTACCGACAGACGGGTTGGTCGCGGTGCGCCCGGCATTTTTTCGCGACAGTCTGAGTGCCGCCGCCATGAAGCGGCGATCAAGGGCGGCCTGTTCGCTTGCAGTCATGCTCAGCTGGCTTCCTCTTCACCCTTGACTTCGTCGCCCTTGAGCTCGCCCAGCAATTCATGGAAATCCTTGGCCTCGCGAAAATTGCGGTAGACCGAGGCGAAACGGACATAGGCGACATCGTCGAGCGACTTCAGTGCTTCCATGACCAGGCGGCCGACTTCTCCCGAAGCAACCTCTGTCTCGCCGGAACTTTCGAGCTGGCGCACGATGCCTGTCACCGCGCGGTCGATACGCTCGGGATCGACATTGCGCTTGCGCACGGCGATCTCCACCGAGCGCAACAGCTTGTCGCGGTCGAAGGGCACTTTGCGGCCCGATTTCTTGACCACGACGAGGTCGCGCAACTGCACGCGCTCGAAGGTGGTGAAACGGCCGCCGCAATCGGGGCAGACGCGCCGCCTGCGGATCGCCGCGCCATCCTCGGCGGGGCGCGAATCCTTCACCTGCGTATCTTCCGACTGGCAATAGGGACAGCGCATGGAGAAGCCTTTGGTTGGCGAATCTGGTGAAGCGAAAGGCTTAGAGGTTTTTGCAGCGATGGCAAAGTGTCGCCAACAGCTCCCTCGCCCTTCAGAGATAGCGAGGCGCAAGCAGGATTGCCAGCCTCGCCAGCAGCCGCACAGCGTACCGATGTCTTCAGGGAGCAACGTCGGCGGTCGGAAACCCGCACGATGCGCCGAGACTACGATAGGCCTTGGTGAAGCCGTCCATGGATATGCTTCCAACCGGCGCATCGCCGAAGGAGACGTCAAGCACCGATGCCCGGCGCATGGCGCGCAGGAGCGCCAGGCTGGTCTTGGACTGGTTGTCGACGGTCCAGCTGAGCCGGCCGTTGACGGCGCCATCGGAATGGAGCTTGGCAGTGACGCGGCCCTTGTCGTCGCCGAAAGTGGCGGCAACCGACTTGCCGGCCGGCAAGGCCTTGTTGTCGACGGCGATCGTTACGGACGGGTAGGCATCCGGCGGCAGTGCATCACCGTTCGTGATGATGAGCGTCAGAACGCCGCTCTCGCCGCCAGCGCCGATAAAGGCGGTCGAGGCCGCGCAGGTCTTGCGCAGATCCTCACCGGTGTCGACCTCGTCGACCAGGGTCGACCATCTGCCAAAGGTTTCGAGCTTGGGTGCCGTCTGGGCGGGCGCCGGGGGCTCGGGCTGAGGTGCGGGTTGCGCAGGAGCGGGTTGCGCGGGCGCGGCTTGAGCAGGGGCGGTTTGCGCCAAGGCGTTGCCGGGGAAAGGCCC
>NZ_RZQE01000425.1:0-5197 GCF_004022955.1 Mesorhizobium sp. M7A.F.Ca.US.002.01.1.1
CGTGAAAACGGGCTTCTGATAGATTTTCTTCATCGACATTCCCCTTTGCCAATAATGTGTCACTCTTTGCCTTCCGCCGGGCAGCGTGTCAATCGCGCAACAAAATGCCGCCACCTTTCGGCAGCAGGCCGGTCACGGCGGTATGTCGATGGCCATCACCGCCCCCACGGAAGGAACGCTGATGGCATTCCAACTTGCCCATCGTTTTCGGATGATTAACAAAAAGGGCAATTATGTAACTGACAAACCCGGCTCTTATTGGCGCTGGCTGTCAGGAAAGATCTGCCTGCGCCTTGCCCTTGCCGATAACCTTTGCTTGCCTACTGTCCCGACCATGAGAGGAGGCAAACATGGAACGGCTTTACCCGGTAGCTCTCGTGACGCTGTTTTGTAGCTTGATGATATTCGGAATGGCGGTGACGGTCGCGAGAACCCACAAGAAGACTGGCATACTGGCGCCCGCAATGACCGGCGACCCGCTCCTTGAACGAACCATCCGGGCACATGCCAACGCGGTGGAATGGTTTCCTATCTTTATGCCGTCGATGTGGCTGTTCGCGATCTACTGGAATGCCGCGTGGGCTTCCGGCCTTGGGCTGCTCTGGATGATAGGTCGGATTGCATATTTCGTAGGGTATCGCACCGCGCCCTTGAAGCGCTATCCCGGCTTCTTCGTCCAGTCGATTGCAGCCTTCGCGCTGCTTTTTGGCGCTCTGGGCCGGATCATCTATCTGATGCTCTAGGCGCTCCCCAGCCGCGGGAGAACGGCACGGTGCCTCATAAGTGGAGATAGGGTGCACCCACTCCGGTCGGTGTCGGGTCGGTAACATTGCTGGACGCGTTCGAGGGGCGCCAAATGCTCATCGCCTCCTATTACATGTGGTTCGACGGCCGGCCGGCAGCCGAGCAATGAGGGGTGCACCTTCTTCACGACGCAGGTGGCCCATTCGCGGGCTCGCGACACCCTCGCCGCCGAACGCTGGCGGTTGCCCTGGCTGGCGGTTGAGAAGAATTATGCCTTTGAAGGGCTGAAGGGCCGCGTGAGCCTGCTCGACCGCAAAGCTGCCAACGACAAACGCAGTGCCCCGAAACGGACCCTTGGTTTTTGGCGCACCCGACAGGATTCGAACCTGTGACCTCTGCCTTCGGAGGGCAGCGCTCTATCCAGCTGAGCTACGGGTGCTTTCCGGAATCCGGAAAACGAACCAGCCGGTGAACCGGCAAGTCACGGCTTCTTAGCGGAAGCGGGCGCGGGCTTCAACGGGCAATTGGAGATTGGCGTAGCGACTTGGCCCGGTGCTCCAGGCTGCGGCCTATGAGGTTACCGCCCCCGCCTTCACCGTCCGCCTTCCACGCACCGCCCGCTTCGGCTTCTTGGCGCCCGCCAGTTCGTGCATCGCGTCCAGCTGCATCTGCTGCATTTCGGCCAGGCGCGTCCATTGGCGCGAGATGAGGTAGTCGAGCTTTTCGTGCAGATGGCGCACTTCGAGCTCGGCCTTGAGGTTGACGCGGTAGTCGTTGAAGGAGCGCAGGCGGTCCTTGGACTCCTGCCGCCGCTGGCTCATCATGATGATCGGCGCCTGGATGGCGGCAATGCAGGAGAGCAGCAGGTTGAGCAGGATGAAGGGATAGGGATCGAAAGCGGCGCTCATGCCGGCGACCAGATTGATGCCGATCCACACCAGCAGCACGCTGCCGAACGATATCAGGAACCACCAGCTGCCGCCGAAGGCCGCCATGTTATCGGAGACGCGGTCGGCGAAGGTGCGGTGCTCCTCGAATTCTTCTTCCGAGTTTTCGGAAATCGTGTCCTGCCTGGCGATCGATTCGACCACCTGACGGTCGAGCTCGGAGAATTCGCCGTGCTCCTGCTGCAGCAGCTCCTCCATATAGCGCATGCGGTAGCGGCCGAGCTCGGCGCGGCTGATGCGGGCGCCGGCCGGCAGGTCGGGATGGTCCGAGCGGATGCGGTCGGCGAGGCTCGGGCGCAGCGTGTCGATGCGCACCAGATCGCGCTTGCGGAATTTGCGGCCCGATATCGCCGACGGCTTTTTCTTCGGCTTGCCACGGTGGGCGCCGGGGCCTGCCGGTTCGGAGTCCGGCACTTCGGGCGTGTCGAAGTGTTCGTCCGATACCGGATCGGCCTCCAGCTCACCGACGATCGGCGCCTCGAAATACTCGCCGCCGTCATCGTTCTGATTGTCTGCCGCCTGTTCGGGCGTTTTGGGGACGGTGCTCATGGTGGGCTCCTGAGGGTGCTGGGCGACGATAGACAGAGGTGGCGGCGCATAGCCAGCGCCGGGCACGGATTTCGCAGGCCGGACAAGTGTTTTTGATCGGAGAAGGCGATGTGGCTGGCGGCGGCTCGCCCCTCGGGGCGGGTGGAGACGTTCCAGATTGGCCGGAGCGGGAAGAACTTGCCCGATGTTTGCGCCAATCACCCCCCTCTGTCCTGCCGGACATCTCCCCCTCAAGGGGGGAGATTGGCTGTTGTCCCGGCTTTCGCCAATTTCCACCGTCACAGGAGTGAGCGGAGCGCCGAAGCTGCCAATCTCCCCCCTTGCGGGGGTTGAGGAGCGGTCCGCGCAGCGGGTGGAAAGCCAATTGCTTGGCTTTCCGAGCGACGAAGATCCGGCAGGACAGAGGGGGCGCTGTCCTGCCAACGTGCACAAGGTTCTGCAGGGCGGCGGGCAACAAAAAACCCACCTTGCGGGCGGGTCACGTTTCCAGTCGATCAATTGGCGCGACTCAGCACCATACCGAAAATAGTAGCATAGCTGCCCTCAGGGTCAAGAAAAAATTCCTATCGATATCCATCCCCGCACAGCCAAGCGCGATGCTTGCTACCGGCAGCTCGCCCTTCGCAGGCTCAGGGCGTTCGTCGTTCAAAAAGCCAAGCAATTGGCTTTTTGTCCGCTACGCGGACCACTCCTCACTGCTCGGCGAACATCAGCCTGGTCTTGGTGCCGTCCGCCGTCGGCGACAGGCTGCGCTGGATCAGCGCTTCGACATGGTCGTTGCGCTGGCGGGCTGAGTCGGCGCCCATCACCACGACGATCAGATTGCGGCCGTCGGCATTGTAGGAGGTGACGATGTTGAAGCCCGACGCCCTGATGTAGCCGGTCTTGATGCCGTCGACGCCGCGCACGCGGCCGAGCATGTCGTTGTGGCCGCGCACCAGCCGGCCGCGGAACATGAAGTCGCTTTCGGAGAAATAGTGGAACTGCTGGGGAAAGCGCTGATGCAGCGCCATGCCGAGCACCGCCATGTCGCGCGCCGTCGTCATCTGGCCATCGTCGGGCAGGCCCGACGCGTTGCGGAAGGTGGTGCTGGTCATGCCGAGCTGGCGCGCCCTGGATGTCATCATGGCGGCGAACTGATCCTCCGAGCCGCCGAGATATTCGCCGACCGCCACTGCCACGTCGTTGGCCGATTTGACGACGATGGCGCGGATCGCGGAATCGACGTCGATGCTTTCGCCGCGCCGGAAGCGCATCTTGGTCGGCGGCTGCGAGGCGGCATGGTCCGAAACCGGGATCTGCGTCTGCTTGCTGACGCGGCCGGACTCCAGTGCCTCGAACAGCAGATACAGCGTCATCATTTTGGTCAGCGAGGCGGGATAGCGCTGCGCCGTCGAGCTGACCTCGAACAGCTGCTTGCCGGTCCTGGCGTCGACCACGATGGCCGCATATCTCTGCGCCGGCGCGGGCACGGCCAGCACGCTGTCGGGCGGCGTCGTGGCGCAGCCGGCCAGCAGCACCAGCAGGGCTAGTGCCGCAAAAACTCTCTGGATGAGCGGAAGGGGGCGCAGGTAGGACAAGGGCTGGACTGTTCTGGGTCGGCTGTTGCTGAGATGAGACGACGCTAACGTAACGCGGCTGTTGCGTCCATTTGGTTAATGCCGGTTAGCCCCAGGATTGTCGAGCCGCGCAAGCTTGGCATCCGCCCCGAAAACGCCGGTTTTCCCGTGTCTTTGCTTGCCAAGGCCGCGTTTCCCGTGGGAAGGGGCGTGGTATCGAGGGCTTGGGGGCTTGGCATGACGAACATCGGGGCCGGGGGCGCTGCGCCCTCGCTTATCAGGGCATCACTCAGCCGCACCGGCAAATGGGCTGGCAGCGTCGCCTTTGTCGGGGGTGCCGTATCCGACATCCTCAATCCGCTGGCGCCGTTCGCCGCCTATGTCGCGCTGGTCGCCGCGGTGGCCGCAATCATCATCGCCATTGCCATCGTGCTCCGGCTGGTGCTGGCGGCCAAGGCGCTGCCGGCCTTGATCTTCGCCACCAGTGCGGCGGCCGTCGCCGGCGGCGTCTACGGCCTGCAGCAGCAGACCAACGCCCAGCACGGGGTGATCGCCAGCCTGGTGCCGGCCATTGCCGGGCTGCAGCAGTCGATGGGCATCGTTACCGAGAAAGTTGCGAAGATCGAGCAGACCGTCACGCAGACGCAAAAGACGGTCGAGGCGGTCAAGCAGTCGACCGACACGGTGGCGAAAAAGACCGACGAGATCGCGTCCGTCCAGCAGCAGCAGACTGAGCAGACGGCGGAAGTGCAGAAGACCACCGACGAGGTGAAGAAGGAGACCGAGACGCTGGTCGCCGGCCAGGCGCAGCAGCAGGCCCAGACCGAGAAGCTGCAAGCGACGACCGTGCAGATCGCCGCCTCGATCGACATCATCGCCAAGGGCTTTGCCGCCCTTGCCGCGCAGGGCGGGGCGATCGCCGAGCCGAAGCGGCCGGACGAGTTCTACCACAATGCGCGAGTCTACGAGCTGTCCGGCGACATGCTGAATGCGCGGCGCTCCTACCTCGCCTTTGCCGGCTTCGACGTCGACGCCATCGACCCCTATACGCGCTTTGCCACGCTGCTTCGGGTGCAGGACGGCAAGGCCGGCGCGCGCGAGGTGTTCGGCGCGCTTGCCGACAAGGGCAAGGCGCTGTCGATCAAGCTCGTGCATATCCAGCAGTTCGACGACGCCCAGCGCCTCGACAAGCTCAACGCCTTCGTCGCCGCCCATGCCGATTTCGCGCCGGCCTATTTCCTGCTGGCGCAGGAGTTTTCGGAGGACCGGCTCGGCGCCCAGACGCTGGCCGACAAGCGCAACGAGGCCAAGGCGCTGACCAAATTCATGGCCTACGAGAAGGATGGCGGGCTGCTCAAATATTTCGTCGACCAGACGCAGCTCGCCGACTGGCTGGAC
>NZ_RZQE01000426.1:0-5174 GCF_004022955.1 Mesorhizobium sp. M7A.F.Ca.US.002.01.1.1
ATCTCGACCAGCACTTCGCCCTCGCGCGGGCCCTCGAGGTCGACCTCCATGATCTCCAGCGGCTTTCCGGCGGCGACAGCGACAGCGGCGCGGGTTTTCATCAGGCGTCCTCCAATGCGAATTTTTCCAAGGTTTCAGGTTTTGCCGACACGATCAACTGGCAGCTGGCTCCCCGACTGGGCCACAGCGATGAATTGGAATCGCAAGTCGATTGAAAGGCAGTGAATTGCATGGTCGGCTTGACCCTGCAAGCACAGGCCATAAAAGGAACGGCCGACCCGAGGGATGACATTTCGCATGTTCACCAAGATCCTGATCGCCAATCGCGGCGAAATTGCCTGCCGCGTCATCAAGACGGCGCGCAAGATGGGCATTGCCACGGTCGCGGTCTATTCCGATGCCGATCGCGACGCCGTGCATGTCGAGATGGCCGACGAGGCGGTGCATATCGGGCCTTCGCCAGCCGCGCTGAGCTATCTCGTCCCTGAAAAGATCATCGCCGCGTGCAAGGAGACGGGAGCCCAGGCCGTGCACCCCGGCTACGGATTCCTGTCCGAGCGGGCGGCCTTCTGTGAGGCGCTGGAAGCGGAAGGCATCATTTTCATCGGCCCGAAGCCCAAGGCGATCAAGGCGATGGGCGACAAGATCGAATCGAAGAAGTTCGCCAACGCCGCCAAGGTTTCCACCGTGCCCGGCTGGCTCGGCGTCATCGAGAATGCCGACCATGCCGAAAAGATCGCCGGCGAAATTGGCTATCCCGTGATGATCAAGGCTTCGGCCGGCGGCGGCGGCAAGGGCATGCGCATCGCCTGGAGCGAAGCCGAAGTGCGCGATGGCTTCGACCGCGCGCGCTCGGAAGCCAAGAGTTCGTTCGGCGACGATCGTCTCTTCATCGAGAAATTCGTCGTCGATCCGCGCCACATCGAAATCCAGGTGCTGGCCGACGCGCATGGCAACGCGCTCTATCTCGGCGAGCGCGAATGCTCGATCCAGCGACGCAACCAGAAGGTCGCCGAAGAGGCGCCGTCGCCATTCCTGGACGCAGCGACACGCAAGACCATGGGCGAGCAGTCTGTGGCGCTGGCCAAGGCCGTCGACTACCAGAGCGCCGGCACGGTCGAATTCATCGTCGACAAGGACAAGAACTTCTATTTCCTTGAAATGAATACACGATTGCAGGTCGAGCACCCGGTGACGGAGCTCATCACCGGCATCGATCTGGTCGAGCAGATGATCCGCGTCGCCGCCGGCGAAAAGCTTGGCCTGAAGCAAAGCGACATCGAGCTGAACGGCTGGGCGGTGGAAAGCCGGCTCTATGCCGAAGACCCTTACCGCAATTTCCTGCCTTCGATCGGCCGGCTGACGCGCTACCGGCCGCCGGAGGAAGGACAATTCGGCGATGTCGTCATCCGCAACGACACCGGCGTCACCGAAGGCTCCGAAATCTCGATGTTCTACGATCCGATGCTGGCCAAGCTGTGCACCTGGGCGCCGACGCGTCTGGAAGCCATCGATGCCATGTCGGAAGCGCTCGACAGCTTCGTCGTCGACGGAATCGAGCACAACATTCCGTTCCTGGCTGCCTTGATGCAGCATCAGCGTTGGCGGGAAGGGCGGATATCGACCGCTTTCATATCGGAGGAATATCCCGACGGTTTCGCGCCGGTCGTGCCGAACGACGACGAGAAAGCGGTGCTGGCGTCGATCGCGACCGCAGTGGAACTGCTGCGACGTGATCGGCTTGACCGGCTGGGCGGGCGCCTGGCGCCGCATTCGGGAGCGCTGAAGCGCGACTGGGTCGTGAAGATCGATGATGACTATCTGTCGGCGTCCATCATCGAGGGCATGATTTCCATTCCGATGGAAGTCGATCTGTCGATCGCGGGCGGCAAGGCGCTGACCGTTGCATCCGACTGGCGGCCGGGCGATCTGGTCTGGCGCGGTACGGTCGGCAAGCGCAAGGTTACGGCTCAGGTCAGGCCGGTCGCCAATGGCTTTCGCATCGCCTGGAAAGGCATGTCGGTGACCGCGCGCGCCATGCTGCCGCGCACCGCCGAACTGGAAAGGCTGATGCCCGAAAAGGTGGCGCCGGACACGTCGAAGCTGCTGCTTTGCCCGATGCCCGGCCTTGTCGTGTCGATTGCCGTTGCCGAAGGCCAGGAGGTCAAGGCAGGCGAGACATTGGCTGTGGTCGAAGCGATGAAGATGGAAAACGTGCTGCGTGCCGAACGCGACCTTGTCGTCTCCAAACTCAACGCCAAGCCGGGCGACAGCCTGGCTGTCGACGCCGTGATCATGGAGTTTGCTTAGGGCTAGCCGGGCAGGCAGCCTGTGATCAGCAGTGGTTTGTGCTGGACTGGCATGGCGCGGTCCCGGACAATACATCTCCATCGACTCAAGGACCTTCACGCAGCACCATGGCCGACGAAAAACTCCCCCGCGATCCCTTGAAGCGAGAAGCGGCGATTGCTGCGGCGCGGCCGGAGGCCCCGGCGCGGCCCTTCGTCCATTTGCGCGTGCATTCGGCCTATTCGCTGCTGGAAGGCGCCTTGCAGATCGGCAAGGTGGTGGCTCATGCGGTCAAGGACGAAGCCCCGGCCATCGCCGTTACCGACACCAACAACCTGTTCGGCGCGCTCGAATTCGCGCAGAAGGCGGTGAAGGACGGCATCCAGCCGATCATCGGCTGCCAGACGGCGCTCGCCTTTTCCGGCGAAAACAGCGATGGCCAGCGCGACCGCCGACGGCAAGGTCCCGATATGCGGCCGGTCGTCCTGCTTGCCGCGACCGAGGCGGGCTATTCCAATCTGGTCAGGCTGGTCAGCCGCGTCTACCTCGAAACGCCGCCGGGCGAAGCCGTGCACCTGACCACCGAAATGATGGAAGGCTATTGTGACGGGTTGATCTGCCTCAGCGGCGGACCGCGCGGACCGATCGGCACCGCGCTCAAGGAAGATCGCCGCGATCTGGCCGAAGCCCGGCTTTTGACCCTCAAGGAGATGTTCGGCGACCGGCTCTATGTCGAGCTTGACCGGGTTTCCGGTTATGATCGCGTGATCGAAAAATCCTCGATCGATCTGGCCTATGCCCATGAACTGCCGCTGGTCGCCACCAACGAGGCGTTCTTTTCCTCTCGCGACGACTATGATGCACATGACGCGCTGATTGCCATTGCCGAGGGATCGGTCGTTGCCGCTGACAACCGCCGCCGGCTGTCGCCCGACAATTTCCTGCGCAGCCAGGCCGATATGGCAAGGCTCTTTGCCGACCTGCCGGAGGCGATCGACAACACTGTCGAGATCGCGCTGCGCTGCTCCTATTACCCGAAGAACCGCAATCCGATCCTGCCGCGCTTCACCGGCGGCGATGTCGCAGACAATGACGCCGCCGTGCAGGCGGAAGCCGACGAACTGGCCCGCCAGGCCCATGAGGGGCTCGACGCGCGCCTTGCCATGCATGGCCCGACCGCGGGCTATACGGTCGAGCAATACCGCGAGCGGTTGAACTTCGAGCTTGGCATCATCACCAAGATGAAGTTTCCCGGCTACTTCCTGATCGTTGCCGACTTCATCAAATGGGCCAAGGCGCAAGGCATTCCGGTCGGGCCTGGCCGCGGTTCGGGCGCAGGCTCGCTGGTCGCCTATTCGACCACCATCACCGACATTGATCCGCTGCGCTTCTCGCTGCTGTTCGAGCGCTTTCTCAATCCCGACCGCGTGTCGATGCCCGACTTCGACATCGACTTCTGCCAGGATAGGCGCGAGGAGGTCATCCGCTACGTCCAGCAGAAATACGGCCGCGACCAGGTCGGCCAGATCATCACCTTCGGTACGCTGCAGGCGCGCGCCGTGCTGCGCGACGTCGGCCGCGTCCTGCAGATGCCCTATGGCCAGGTCGACAAGCTCTCCAAGATGGTGCCGCAGAACCCGGCCAATCCGGTCAAGCTCGCCGACGCCATCGCCAACGAGCCGCGCTTTGCCGAAGAGGCCGAGAGGGAGCCGATCGTCCAGACGCTGCTCGACATGGCGCAGAAGCTGGAAGGCCTCTACCGCCATGCCTCGACGCACGCCGCCGGCATCGTCATCGGCGACCGGCCGCTGTCGGAGCTGGTGCCGATGTACCGCGATCCGCGCTCGGACATGCCCGTCACCCAGTTCAACATGAAATATGTCGAGCAGGCCGGACTGGTGAAGTTCGACTTCCTCGGCCTGAAGACGCTGACCGTGCTGGAGACGGCGGTGAAGCTGATCCGCCGGCGCGGCATCGAGATCGACCTGGCAACCATCCCGCTCGACGATCCCGAGACCTACGCCATGCTGTCGCGCGGCGAAGTGGTCGGCGTGTTCCAGGTGGAAAGTGCCGGCATGCGCAAGGCGCTGATCGGCATGCGGCCCGACTGCATCGAGGACATCATCGCGCTGGTCGCACTGTATCGACCCGGCCCGATGGAAAACATCCCGACCTACAACGCCCGCAAGCATGGCGAGGAGGAGATGGCCTCGATCCATCCCAAGATCGACCATCTGGTGAAGGAGACGCAAGGCGTCATCGTCTACCAGGAACAGGTGATGCAGATCGCGCAGGAGCTGTCGGGCTACTCGCTCGGCGAAGCCGATCTGCTGCGCCGCGCCATGGGCAAGAAGATTCGCGCCGAGATGGACAAGCAGCGCGAGCGCTTCGTCTCCGGCGCGGTCGAGCGTGGCGTCGGCAAGCCGCAAGCCGACTTCATTTTCGACCTGCTGGCCAAGTTCGCCGACTATGGTTTCAACAAATCGCACGCCGCCGCCTATGCGGTGGTTTCATACCAGACCGCCTATCTCAAGGCGCATTATCCGGTCGAGTTCCTGGCGGCGTCGATGACGCTCGACATGGGCAACACCGACAAGCTCGCCGATTTCCGCCAGGACGCGCTGCGCCTCGGCATCGAGGTTCTCGCGCCGTCGGTGACATCGAGCTTTCGCCCCTTCGAGGTCGGCGAGAACCGCATCTACTATTCGCTGGCAGCGCTCAAGGGCGTCGGCGACGCGGCGGTCGAGCACATCGTTGCCCAGCGTGGCGAAAAGCCGTTCAAGAACCTCGCCGATTTCTGCGAGCGGGTCGATCCCAAGATCGTCGGCAAGCGCGTCTTCGAAAGCCTGATCATGGCCGGCGCGCTCGACTGCTTCGGCCACGAC
>NZ_RZQE01000427.1:0-5132 GCF_004022955.1 Mesorhizobium sp. M7A.F.Ca.US.002.01.1.1
GTCGAACATCTTGCCGTCGATAGCGACGACGCCGGGGCTTCCCGCTGCCGCGAACGCAGCAACGATTGCCGCCGATTGTCTCACCGCCTCGGCCGACGGCGTGAAGGCTGCGTTGATGACCGGCACCTGATCGGGGTGGATCGCCATCTTGCCGGTGAAGCCATCGCGTTCGGCCTCGGCGCACTCCGCGGCGAAGCCCGCCATGTCGCGAAAATTCGGGAAGACGGTGTCGATCGCCGCGACCTCCGCCGCACCGGCGGCGAGTATGGTCATGGTGCGAGCGTGACGGAACACGTCCGTGTAGCGGCCACGCTCGTCGCGAGCCGAGCGCGCACCGAGCGCCGCCGACAGGTCTTCCGCGCCCCAGGTGAGCCCGGCAAGCCGCGCGCTGGTCCCGGCATAGGTTGCCGCCGCCAGCACGCCTGCCGGCGTTTCGGTGATGATCGGCAGGATCTTGATCGCGCCGTCGGCCAGGCCGTTTTCGGCCTCGCGCACCCTGAGTTTTGCCGATAGGTGCTGCACATCCTGGCCGCCGTTCGACTTGGGCAGCATGATGCCGTCGGGTTTCGCCGGAACCAGCGCCGCCAGATCGTTATCCGTCAGCCCGGTCGCGAGGTCATTGACCCTGACATAGATGGCGGAAGTCGTTTGTGCCCTGCGTTCCAGGATGAAGCGCGCCGCTACGCCGCGCGCCAGCGCCTTGTTGTGCGGCGCCACGGAATCCTCGAGGTCGACGATGACCACGTCGGCGCCGGCACCAAAACCCCTTTCCAGCTTCCTCTCGGAGTCACCGGGGACGAACAGCAGCGAGCGCATGATCAGGCTGCCTTCTTCAGCATCATCGCTTGCCTGGTGCATTTGGCGACGAGATCGCCATGCTGGTTGTAGGCGCGATGCTCGAATTCGACGATGCCGCGATCGGGCTTCGACCTGGACTCGCGCACCGAGATGACTGTCGTCTCGACGCGAACGGTATCGCCATGGAAGACCGGATGTGGAAACACGGTTTCCTTCATGCCGAGATTGGCCACCGTGGTGCCGACGGTGATGTCATTGACCGAAATGCCGATCATCAGCCCGAGCGTGAACAGCGAATTGACCAGCGGCTTGCCCCATTCGCTCTTGGCGGCGAAATCGAAGTCGATGTGCAGCGGCTGCGGGTTCAGCGTCATCACCGAAAACAGCATGTTGTCGCTTTCGGTAACGGTCTTGCGCAGCGTGTGCTGGAAGACATGGCCGACGACGAACTCTTCGAGATAAAGTCCGGCCATTTCTTTCTCCTCAGGTGCTTGACGGTTGATAGGCGCTGCAAATCAGCCTCGCAAGCCAGTTAATGAACATGGTGAACGGTTCGTAAACCAATTCTGCCTACGGTCGTCAGTGGGGTCGGAACCTTCCGGCAAGGGGCGTAAGCAGGCGGGCATGGTTGTTGTTTCGCATTTCCTGAAATGGATCTACACGGCCAAGGTGTCGGAGCGCGCCGCGGCGGCGAGCGCTCTGGCCCGAGCCTACATCAATTCCGAATTGCCCTTCGAGGACCGCTGCGCCGCAGAGGCGGCGCTGACACTGTTGCTCGACGATGCCTCGTCAAAGGTGCGGCTGGCGATGGCCGAGGCGCTGTCGATGAGCCAACACGCGCCAATGCAGATCATCAGCGTGCTGGCCTCCGACCAGCCGGAAGTCGCCGGCGTGGTGCTGGCGCGCTCGCCGCTGCTCACCGACGCCGACCTGATCAACCGCGTGGCTTCGAGTCCGAAGGCGACGCAAAAACTGATCGCAGACCGGCCGCTCGTCTCGATGGCGCTGTCAGCGGCCATCGCCGAGATCGGCGAGGCGGACGCCTGCGCCGTGCTGCTCGCCAACAGCGGCGCCGACATCGCCTCGCTCAGCTTCCGCCGCATGGCCGAACGGCATGGGCACCTGCCGCTGGTGCGCGAGGCGCTGATATCGGATGTCAGGCTGCCGGCCGACTGCCGGCATATGCTGCTCGTCAAGCTTGGCGAAATGCTGAAAACGTCGCCACTGGTGATGGCGATGATGGGCGCGGCGCGAGCCGACCGCGTCATGCGCGACGCCTGCGTCAAGGCTTCGGTGACGCTGATCGAAGGCACGCGCACGGAAGAACATGCGGCCCTGATCGAGCATCTCAGGCTGCGTGGCGACCTCACCGCGAGCTTCCTCATCCGCACCATCGCGCATGGCAAGGTCGATTTCTTCGGCTCGGCACTGGTTGCGCTCAGCCAGCAGTCCGAACAACGTGTGAGGGCGCTGCTGGCCGGCGGGCACGACGTGGCCTTGCAGGCATTGTTCCGCAGCGCCGGGCTCGCCGGCGCCACGCACGCCATCATCCTGCGTGCGCTGAAGATCTGGCGCGAGGTCGCCAACGGCAAGCGCGTCGCCGGTGTGCAGGAGGTAAGCTGGCTGATGCTCAAGGAAGTGGGCGGTCAATCCGCCGAGGGTGATCTCGCCGCCTTGGTCAAGTCGATCCATCTCGACGCGCTGCGCGAAAACGCACGCGGCCACGCGCTGGCGATAGCGGCCGCCTAGCCTTTATCCCTGGCGAAAAAATCCGGAAAATCCTCCATCGCGGCGGCGATGATGCGCAGCGATGCCGCGATCTGCAGCAATTCCCCGGTACCGTTTCGCTGGGCAATACCAGCCGCATATTGCCGGGCGACGGTGACGGTGGATGTCTGCGGATCGCCGGGGGCGCGGAAGAGCAGTTCGCGCGCCAGCCCTCTCAGGAAGTTGGCGATCGAAAGCGCGGTCTCGGATGGGATGGCATGGCTTTGGCTCGCATCGCGCAGCCGAAGGACCTCCAGGCCGACGGTGACGGCGGCGACGCCGCCGCCCAGAACCGCATCGCCTTTCTGACCGGCATTCTGCACCAGCGGCATCAATTGGTTGATGCGGTCGTAGGCGAGGCTCTCGAAGGCCGACCGCCTCGGCACCCGCTCATGCAGGCAAAGCCGCGCCAGATCCTCACGCATGGCGCGCACGATGCGGTTGGCCGCGAGCCATGGATCGGCCGGCAGCACGACGATGAAGACACCGATCGCCAGCAGGATGCCGACCAGGATCGACGCCGAACCGGCGAAGAAGGGTCCGGGATCGTAGGTCATCGCCTGGTGTGGACTGAGGAAGGCGAGAAAGTTGATGGCGAAAGCCGTCGCCACGCCGACATAGCGTGGATTGGCCATGGCCAGCGCCGTCGGCACCAGGATCGGCACGACAAACAGCATGAACCAGCCGAAGCCGGGCAGGGCAGGCAATGCGATCTGGCCGACGAGAAAGGCAAACGGCAGCGCCAGAAGCGTTCCCTTGAAGAAACCCCAGGCGACCTGCACAGGGTCGGGGCGAGCAGCAAACAGGCTCGACACGACGGCGACGAGAATGACCGTGCCGGCGGCTTCCGACCATTTCGTCGTCAACCAGAAGGCCGCGACCAGCAGCGTCGCAAGGGCAGCGCGCACCGCGTTGCGCGCTGCGCCGGCGTAATCGCGATGCACCACCAGCGCAGGCTGCCTGCTGCCCCTGGCCGGGCGCGTGGCAGGCGCACGCAGGGCATCGAGGCCGCGCAGCACCTGCTTGAGCGCATCGGCGAAATCGGCGGCAATGGTCAGGCGGGTGATCGTGCCGACCCTGTCGTCGCCCTGGTCGGTCGAGGCATCGGGCATTTGCCGGGCCTTGGCCGAGATGGTGTCGAGCCGCGCCACCCAAGGCGTGGTGTCGTCCAGCGCGCCGGGCTTCGTGGCCATTTCACCGACAAGGGCCTGCAACTCCGAACGCACCGGAATGAGCGCCGCATTCTTCGGAGCGGCATGCGAATGCAACGCACGTGCCGCCGACAGCGCCGAGAGCAGTTGTCCGATGGTGCGCCGGACCGGATGCGCGCGCGGCGCGAAGCTCGGCGCCTCGAGCCTGGCATAGGCGCGCATCTCGCCGAGCGTCTGGGTATCTGTGACCAGCTTTCGGTGCAGCGCGGACAGCGTTGCCGGGTCGCCGCCGGAGAACGCACCGCCGGCATAGGTGGCAAGATCGAGGATGCAGCGTTTCAGGCGCGAGACGATGGCGTCGCTGGCCAGTTTTGGCAGGATCAGCCGGCTGGTCAGGCCGGCGCAGACGATGCCGAGCACGATCTCGGCACAGCGCGCGACAGCGAGGTCGACGACGAGATGCGGCTGTCCGAAAGCGGGCAGGCCGATGATCATTGCGGTGTAGCCGGCCAGGGCGGCGCCATAGGCTTCCGGATTGCGCAGCAGCGACGAGACGAAGGTGCAGATGCCGATCCAGACGGCAAGCACAGTCACCAGCACCCAGGGGTTGGTGCCGAAAACGGTGGTGATGCCGATCGCGGCGATGCCGCCGACCAGCGTGCCGAGCAGCCGGTAGAAGCCCTTCGCCAGCACCATGCCGGCAACCGGCTGGGCGACGATGAACACCGTCATCATGGCCCATTGCGGATGGTCGAGCTTCAGCGCATAGGCTGCCAGCAGCGCGATCAAGCCGGCTGAAACGGTGCGCAAGGCAAAGATCCAGTCGGAGCGCGTCGGCTGCGTCAACCCGGCTAAACTCGTCTCGAAATAGCCTTTCAGCCGCGTCCTGGTCACATGCTCGTCTCCGCAACTGGAGCCTTGTTATGGACCGGCTGGCGGCTAGATATCCAGCACTTCCGTCTCGGCGAATTCGGCGCGTTCCTGGATGAACCGGAAGCGGGCCTCCGGCTTCGTGCCCATCAACGCATCGACGGCATCCTTGGTCGCCGTCTCGGCGTCGATTACATCGATCCTGAGCAGCGTCCGTTTCCTCGGATCCATGGTGGTTTCCTTGAGCTGGGCGGCCATCATCTCGCCCAGACCCTTGAAGCGGCCCAGTTCCACCTTGCCGCGCCCGGTGAATTCGGTGCGCAGGAGCTCGTCCTTGTGGGCGTCGTCTCGGGCATAGGCGACCTTGCCGCCTTGCCTGATCGAGTAAAGCGGCGGCACGGCGAGATAGAGATGGCCGCCACGCACCAGCGCCGGCATCTCCTGGTAGAAGAAGGTGATCAGCAGCGAGGCGATATGGGCGCCGTCGACATCGGCGTCGGTCATGATGATCACGCGGTCGTAGCGCAGATCCTCATCGCGGTACTT
>NZ_RZQE01000428.1:0-5131 GCF_004022955.1 Mesorhizobium sp. M7A.F.Ca.US.002.01.1.1
CTATTATATGACCGACGAGACATCGGCCGTGCAGCAATTGCAATTCGCCGAACCCAAGATGGACATCCGCTACGAGAACAATGACAGCAACGGCAAATTGCTGGGCATGAGCATCGTCGGTTTCCAGACGTCCGGCTGGGCGGTCAATTCCGACTATGACGAGGCCACCCAGACGATCACCACGTTCAACAAGTGGCGCGGGGTCGGCGATGCTTCCGACGCCGGCACGTATCTGTTCCGCAACGGCAATTTCTCGCTGGTCCAGTACGACGTCGATGCATCATATGACGGCGAGCAAAATCCCGAGACTGTCGTCGACTACAACACTGCGCCTTGAGCGTCACACGGGCTTGCAGGCAGCCTGTCAGGGCGACTTCGACAGCATCCAGTTGAGCGTGCCGCGCCAGTCGGTCATGCGGATCGGGGTGCCATGGGTGCCGGTCTCGAAACGAACGAAACGGGTCGGGTAAGTCTTCGATTTGGCCAGGATCGAGCGAAAGAATGCCTCCTGATTTGCCACTGGGAAGACCACGTCGTGACTGCCCTGGCCGAAAAAGACCGGCACACGGCGCTTGAATGCTGGGCTGGTGAAAAAGCTCTCATCCCATAGCGAGCCGAGCAGCAGCAGGCCGTTGATGCGGCCGCCCATGTCCTTGCGCGCGGCAAGCTTCCAGCACAGCGCACCACCCATCGATCCGCAGGCAACGAAGATCTTCGCGCCTGGCGACCGGTCGGCATAGTGACCGATCAGCGCTGCCACCTGCGCTGCTCCCTTGTCGCCGAAATCGGTAAAATCCGGGCTAAGGTAGAGGCCGCCATTGCTGGCCATCAGGTTCTTGAGCCGGTTGAAATTGCCGCCGAAGGTGAAGTCGTCGACGCCTTGCTTGCGGCTGCCGCCCTGCCCGTGCAGGTAAAGCACGATGATGCCGGCGCCCTCGGTCTTGCCGACGGCGACATGCCTGATATCGCCGGCGTCGGTTTTCAGCAACAGATCCTGCTGCACCTTGCGCACGCTGGCGTCGGTATATTGGGCGTTCACCCGCCGCTCGGGCACCTGGTCACGCTGGTTGATGTCGCGCATCTCGCGGTAGTCGATGACCGTGTAGGCGCCGTTGCTGTCGGACGACAGCGTGGGCGGATAGGCGAAGAGATCGTCCTTGAAGGGTTTTAGGGACAGCGTCTGACTTTGCGCAGCCGACGACAGCAACGCGGTCGTGACTGCAAAGGCACAGAAAATTTGGCGGCGAAAAGACATACCCAACGCATGCGTAATTCGGCTTGGGTTTGTCAATCCTGCAGCACGCCGCCGGCGCCTTCCAGCGCCTCGCGCGTGTCGACATCGACAGACGCCGCCGCGCCGATCTCGACATCGATGACATCGAGCCCTTCGGTCTCGACCAGATGGCGTGCGCCGGTGTCGCCCTCCAGATGGGCGATCGCCGGAAACAGCGAACGCGGCAACAGCACCGGATTGCCGCGCTTGCCGTCATGCGAAGCGCGGACCACCGCATTGCCGCCGCCCTTGCGGAACGCATCGATCAATCTGTCGAGATCGTGGGACGTGATATCGGGCATGTCGCCGAGCACGATCATCACACCGGCGGAGTCCTCCGGCAGATAGGCAATGCCGGCCTTCAGCGACGTGGACAAGCCGTCGGTAAAATCAGGATTGTGCGCGAAGGTCACGTCGAGGCCCGCCAGCGCAGCGCGCACCCGCTCGCGCTGGTGGCCGGTGACGACGACAGTTCTGGACGCCTTCGAGCCAAGCGCCCGCTCGGCGGTGCGGCGCACCAGCGGCTTGCCGTCGAACAGCGCCAACAGCTTGTTCGGCCCGCCCATGCGGCTCGACCGGCCGGCCGCCAGCAGCACGATGCCGACCTTCAGTTGAGATTTGGCCGGCAGCGGTTCGCGCGGCTGCGGCCGTGTGGGGATTTCCATCAACAGCCCGCCGACCCCCATGCCGGCAATATCCCTGGCGGTCACGTCGAGACCGGCGATCAATCGGTCCAGCACCCAATCGAACCCGTTCTCCTTGGGACTGCGGGCGCAGCCGGGCGCGCCGATGACGTGCTTGCCGCCGAGCGTACCGAGCACCAGCAGATTGCCGGGATCGACCGGCATACCGGCGCGGACGACGGTACCGCCCGCTTTCTCGATCGCCGCGGGAATGACATCGGCGAAATCGCTCATCGCCGAGGCGCCGAAGATCACCACCATGTCATTGTCGCGCACCAGGGAAGCCGTGGCCTCCGCCACCGGCGCGATCTCATGCGCCGTGCGGCGCTCGGCCGTCAGCCTGCCGCCGGTACGCGCCAGCCGTGCTTCGGTGACGCGCAGCGTCTTGTCGAGCACGGAAGGCTTGATGCCCGGCAGAACCGTCTGGATGACGCCGACACGCACGGGCCGGTAGGCATTGACGGCAAAGATCTCGCCTGCGGCGCAGATTTCTGTCGCAGCGTCGACCAGCGCTGAACCGACCGCGAAGGGAATGATCTTCACCGTCGCGACCATCTGGCCTTTTTCGACCGGCGCATGCTGCGCCAGCGTGGCGATGGTGATGGCGGGATCGATGGCATTGATGGCGTCGATGGCAACGGCATCGACCGTGAAGATGCCCGGCGCCTTGGCGTGGAGGTTGACCCGCCCGGTCGCGGCAGGCTTGGCTTCGATGCCGCGAAAGGCCATGCTCCCGGCAATCGTTTGCGCGGCCGCATCCTCGCCGAGGTCGTCCTCAGCCAGAACAGCCGCAACGACCTCGGAAACACCGGCAGTCCGTAGCAGCGCCACATCTTCGGCGCTCAGCCTATGCGCCTTGCGGAAGCGGCGTTCACCAGCGGTGGTGGAGTGTGCCAGCACCGCGCCTTCCGCCGTCTCGATCGGGATCGGTCCGAATTTCACGCCGCCGCACCTTTTGCGTCCAGCCCGCGCGAGCGGAAGGCATGGATCGCCTGGGCCAACACCGCAACAGCAATCTCTCCCGGGCTGGCAGCACCAATATCGAGCCCGATCGGCGCATGGATACGGGCGATCTGGTCGGCGCTCGCGCCCAGCGCCAGCAAACGTTCGACACGCTTGGCATGCGTCTTCCTGCTGCCGAGCGCGCCGACATAGAAGCAGTTGGCGTCTAGTGCTGCCTTCAGGGCGAAATCATCGACCTTCGGATCATGGGTGACGGCGGCAAGTGCGGTGTAGCTGTCGAGCGGCTGACGCTTCAGCACATCCTCCGGCCATTCGGCATGAAGCGCCACATCGGGAAAGCGGTCCGGCGTGGCGAAAGCGGTGCGGGGGTCGATGATCTCCACGGGATAGCCGGCGATCTTCGCCATCGGCGCCAGCGCCTGGCTGATATGGACAGCGCCAATCACGACCAGACGCGGCTGCGGCAGATGCGCGTTGAGAAAGAAAGTCCGCCCCTCGGCTTCGACCGAACCGGAATTACCGGTGCGAAACGCCCTGGCGATCGCGGTTCCGAGATCGCCGGCGACGTGATCGCCCTCGCGCACGATCCGGTCGCGGCCGTCACCGAGATCGGTGACAAGGATCGCCGCACGGCGGGCGCGTCGTTCGGCGTTCAAAGTTTTTAAGGCGTAGGGATCCATCAGGAAATCTCTTGTCCGAGCATCATCTTGTCCAAAAACCGGGTCCCACTTTTTGGGATCATGCTCTAGCCCAGTCTTTCCACGTACACCTTGATGCGGCCGCCACAGGACAAGCCCACTTGCCATGCGGTTTCATCGGCAACACCGAACTCCAGCATCCTGGCCTTGCCGCTGTCGATGACGTCGATGGCCTCGCTGACCACAGCGCCTTCGACGCAGCCGCCCGAGACGGAGCCGTGGAAATTGCCGTCTGCGTCGATGACCAGATGGCTGCCTACAGGTCGGGGCGCCGAACCCCAGGTCTCGACCACTGTCGCGATGGCCACGTCCTTGCCGTCCTTCATCCAGCCCTCCGCAATGATCAGCGGGTCGCGGGCCTCATCCAGATAAATGCTGTTTTCCATGACCGTTTCTCCAGAAGTCTGTTTTTCTCGGGATCTGTTTTCCGGATGGGAAGGATATGGTTATGCGGCGCGCCTCGCGCCAGCTTCCAGCCATCGGCGCGGATCGACGGATTGTGCCGACTTCTTGTCCAATGACGCGCAGAGATCGGCGAGCGCATCGAGATTGTGCACCGAGCGGAACTCGTCGACATGCGGCAGCATCGCCTTGACGCCACGGGCGCGCGCCTGGAAGCCGTCGAAGCGCAGCAACGGGTTCAGCCAGATCAGCCGCCGGCAGGATTTGTGCAGGCGCTCCATCTCCTCCGACAGGCCGGCGACATCGTCGCGCTCCAGCCCATCTGTGATCAGAAGCACGACCGCCCCCTGCCCCAGCACGCGACGCGACCATATCAGGTTGAACTCGGCCAGCGTGTCGCCGATGCGGGTGCCACCCGACCAGTCCATGACCGCCGCCGAACAGTCGGCAAGGGCTGCATCCGGGTCGCGATGGCGCATCTGCCGCGTCAGATTGGTCAGCCGGGTACCGAAGACGAAGGTGTGCACGCGACGCCTTTTTTCCGTCAGCGCATGCAGGAAATGCAGGAAAATCCGCGTGTACTGGCTCATCGAGCCGGAAATGTCGGCCAACACGACCAGCGGCGGATGAACCTCGCGGGCCGAGCGGAATTTCGGCAGGATCAGTTCGCCGCCGGTGCGCGCGGCCGAACGCATCATGGCGCGCGGATCGATGCGGCGGCCATGCGCATCGGCCTTGAAGCGCCGCGTCCGCACCATGTCGAAAGGCAACCGCAACTGCGCGATCGCCTTCTTGGCGTCGGCCATCTCGGCGGCGTTCATCTGGGCAAAATCCTTGGCCCGCAGCACCTCGTTGCCGGAAAAGGTGAAGCGGGCGTCGACCTCGATCTCGGGAATTTCCTGTGGCGGCTGGTTCTTCTGGTGTCCCTCGAACATCGCCTGGCTGACCCGGTTTTCAGCGGCGCGTGGCTTCTGCTTTTCCCTGGTGTCGGGCGCCACCGGCGAAAACATCGCCAGCATCTTTTCGATCAGTTCGCGCGACTTCCAGAACAGCCGGAAGGCCTCGTCGAAAATGGCGTGATCCTCATGCCGCGACACCAGCACGGCGTGCAG
>NZ_RZQE01000429.1:0-5125 GCF_004022955.1 Mesorhizobium sp. M7A.F.Ca.US.002.01.1.1
GGCGCGGTCACCGTGCGCTTCAACGACGGCGACGTGGTTCGCCATCCGCTGGTGGCGGAAATCGTCAGGGCCTACGACCGGGACGCCAAGCTGGCGCGTGGCCTCGGCGCCGAGAATTGATGTTGGCGATGCGGCTTCATGCCTGAGGACATAATATCCGGCGACGGGAATATTCCCGTCGACATCGACATAGCGGTTGAGGCGGGCAACTGGCCCGACGAGGCAAGCCTGACGCGGCTGGTCGATCGGGCCGTTAAGGCGGCTTTTGCCGAAATCGGCGTGGCGGGCCGTTCCGAACTCAGTCTCGTTTTTTCCGACGACGCCCATATCCAGGTTCTCAACGCCGGCTGGCGCGGCAAGGACAAACCGACCAACGTCTTGTCTTTCCCGGCTTTTCCGTTTGCGCAGGGCGGTCCGTTGCCGCCGATGCTGGGCGACATCGTGCTGGCCGCCGAAACGGTCGCCCATGAAGCGGTACTGGAAGACAAGCCTGTCGAGAACCATATCACCCATCTCGTCATCCACGGCCTGCTGCATCTGCTGGGCTACGATCACGAGACCGAGGCCGAGGCCGAGGCGATGGAAGCCGTCGAACGCGCGGCGCTTGCAAGGCTTGCCATTCCCGACCCCTACGCGTAACTACATCTGACCAATTGACCGGACGACGATGAACGACAAACCAGAGACTGCCGCCCGCCCCGACGCCGGCAGTGCAACCAAGGCTTCCGATACGTCGGAAGAGGGATCAAGTCCGAGTACCGTTGCCTCTGGTGCTAGCAGTACCTCTGCTGCTGCCGGCACCTCTGGTGCTGCCAGCATCGGCAGCGCTGCCAGCGAGACATCGCCTGCCGGTCCCTCCCTGTTCGACCGCGTTCTTGGCCTGTTCAGGCAACGCAACGGAACCAGCCTGCGGGAGGAAATCGCCGGCGCGCTTGCCGAGACAACGAGCGATGCCGGCGCCTTCTCGCCCGGCGAACGCGCCATGCTCAACAACATCCTGCGGCTGCGCGAAGTGCGCGTCGAGGACGTCATGGTGCCGCGCGCCGACATTCAAGGGGTCGAAATCACGACGACGCTCGGCGATCTGCTGGGCACCTTTGAGCAATCCGGCCATTCCCGCATGCCGGTCTATTCAGAGACCCTCGATGATCCGCGCGGCATGGTCCATATCCGTGATGTGCTGGCCCACATCACCAAGATCGCGCGCGTCAAGAAGGGCCGCTCGACCAGGAAAACACCCGTCGCCACGGTTCTCGATCTCGCCCAGGTCGATCTCGCACGCACCATTGGCGACCTCAATCTGATCCGCCCGGTGCTGTTCGTGCCGCCGTCGATGCTCGCCTCCGACCTGATGGCTCGCATGCAGACGACGCGCACGCAAATGGCGCTGGTCATCGATGAATATGGCGGCACCGACGGCCTTGCCTCGCTGGAAGACATCGTCGAGATGGTGGTCGGCGACATCGAGGACGAGCATGACGACGACGAGCCGATGATCACCCAGAGCGGCGACGGCGTGTTCATCGTCGATGGCAAGGCCGAGATCGACGACGTCGCCAAGATGATCGGCGGGGATTTCGCCGCCGGTGAACATGGCGAATATGTCGACACCATCGGCGGCATGATTTTCAACACGCTTGGCCGTGTTCCGGCCCGCGGCGAGGTGGTGCAGGCCATACCCGGTTTTGAATTTCACGTCCTCGACGCTGATCCGCGCCGCGTCAAGCGCGTGCGCATCGTGCAGAGCCAGAAGGGTGAGCGTCGCCGGCGTGCCACGGCGCGCACCGAACAGGCGTGAGCGTTTCGCTCGCACGATGACTATCGACGACCCGTTCAAGCATCCAAGTCTGGGCTCTGGTGTTTTCTACAAGGATCCGCATGCCGCGCTGGACTGGCTCGAGGCGGCTTTCGGCTTCGAGCGCAGCATGGTGGTCAGCGATGCCGAGGGAAAGCTCATCCATGCAGAGATGCGGTTCGGCGACAGCTACATCATCGTCGATTCCGAATGGAGCGATTACGTCGCCAGCCCGGCTTCGATCTCGGGCAAGAACACGCAGTCGATCTATGTCAGGCTGAAGGGTGGCCTGGATGCGCATTGCGAGCAAGCGCGAGCCCTCGACGCTGATATAATCCAGGAGCCGGCGGATCAGTTCTACGGTGAGCGCCAGTATCGTGCACGCGACCCCGAGGGCCATGTCTGGACGTTCACGCAGACCATCCGTTCGGTTCCGCGCGAGGAGGCCGAGCGGCTGGGGGGCGTTCAAATCGAGGGTTGGCACCGGTAGGCAGGGCCGGAGCTGTGCATCTCAGCCAGCCCATCCGCCGTTTGGAGCGCGGAGCGCAGCCTGTTAAATCTTGTGTCCTGATTCGCGACTCGGAAGTATGCATGGAGCGCCTCACCGGCCGGATAATTCTGCTTTGGGGTTGGCGGCGTGCGCTCGTGGCGTTTCTCGCCGGCGCCCTCGCGGTGCTTGGGCAGGCGCCTTACGACTTCTTCGCCGCCTGTTTCGTCTCGTTCCCGCTGCTGGTCTGGCTGCTCGACGGCGCCACCGGCGAAGCTTCAGGCAGTCTGTTCCGGCGTCTGCGGCCGGCTTTCGCCGTCGGTTGGTGGTTCGGTTTCGGCTATTTCCTCGCCGGCCTCTGGTGGATCGGCTCGGCGCTGCTGGTCGAGGCCGACAGCTTTGCCTGGGCGCTTCCCTTCGCGGTGGTCGGCATTCCTTTCATGCTCGCCTTTTTCTATGGCTTTGCGGCAATCGTTGCCCGGCTGCTGTGGAGCAACGACATTGGCCGCATCGCCGCCCTTGCCTTCGGCTTCGGCCTGGCGGAATGGCTGCGCGATTTCCTGTTCACCGGTTTTCCCTGGAATGCCGTCGGCTACGCGGCCATGCCCGTGCCGCTGCTGATGCAGAGCGTCTCGGTGACGGGCATGATCGGCATGAACGCGCTCGCGGTGTTCGTCTTCGCACTGCCGGCACTGCTGGCGGCACGTCGGCACCTGCGCCTCGGCGCGGCACTGTTTGTCGTGCTCGTCGCTGCCCATGTCGGCTTCGGCTATATCAGGCTTGCCGCTCCCGAACCGCCAGCTTCACGCAGCCTGGATGTCCGCATTGTCCAGCCGGCCGTGGACCTGTCGGAAAAATGGGATGCCTCGGTGCGCGACCGCATCTTCGCGGTCCTGATGGGGCTCTCGGGCAAGGCGCCGGATCCAGGCCATCAAAAGCCGCAACTGATCCTGTGGCCCGAAACCTCGGTGCCGTTCCTCTTCACCGAGCGTCCGGACGCATTGACGGCGCTGGGGGATATGCTCGGACCCGGCCAGATGCTGATTGCCGGCGTCGTCCGCGAGGAAGGCGGCTCGGCCGCAAATGCCGACAGCCGCTACTACAACTCCGTGGTGGCGATCGACGACAAGGGTGAAATCACCGACGCCGTCGACAAGGTTCACCTGGTGCCGTTCGGCGAATACCTGCCTTTCGCCGATCTGCTCCAGCGTTTCGGCATCGAGCAACTGGTTGCCGGGCCGATGAGTTTCGCGGCCGGCAATGAGCGGCACGCCATTACGCTGCCCGACGGCATCCGTGCGCTGCCATTTATCTGTTATGAGGTGATCTTTCCCGATCTTGTGGCAGTTGACGCTGCGTCAGCGCAGCTTATTGTGAACGTTACCAATGATGCGTGGTTCGGCGACACGCCGGGTCCGTATCAGCATTTCAGGCAGGCCCAGATCCGTGCGGTGGAAAATGGATTGCCATTGGTGCGTGCCGCCAACAACGGCATCTCGGCCGTCGTCGATCCGCGCGGGCGCATCGTCGATGCGCTTGCTATCGACGCGCGCGGCGCCATCGATGCCCACATACCGATTTCCGGACAGGCGCTCATATCTCCCGGCCAACGGCGCATTAACGGAATGCTGATCATGTTGCTGTTTGCCGTTGGGGCAGCGCTGTTGAACGTAAGGCAAAGGCTACGGGTGAATTGACAGCCAACACATTAGAAACTCATACTGTAAGTGCCTGAAAATTTCTCGAAGCCGGTGGATCGTTCTGTTGGGGCAGTTGCCTCCGGCTTTGTTTGGGCAGGAAAAAAATAGAGAAAGCCGAAAAAATTCGGCGAGGAAAAAATGACAGAAGATAACAAGAAGAAACCGAATCCGATCGACATCCATGTTGGCAGTCGCATTCGGCTTCGCCGCAACATGCTTGGAATGAGCCAGGAAAAGCTGGGAGAAAACCTCGGCATCACATTTCAACAGATTCAGAAATATGAAAAGGGCACCAACCGCGTCGGCGCCAGCCGTCTGCAGGCGATCGCGTCCATACTCGGCGTGCCTGTCGCTTTCTTTTTTGAGGATGCGCCCGGCCAGGAGCCTGTGGCGGGCCGGGGATTTGCCGAGGACGCTTCGATGGCTTTCGCTGTCGAATTCTGCGGCAGCCCTGAAGGCCTTCAGCTCAACCGGGCCTTTGTCAAGATCGCCGACGCCAAGGTGCGCCGCAGGATCATAGACCTGGTCAAGTCCCTCTCCGCCGACGATCCCGACTGATCCTCAATCACGCCAGGACCGGCGGCGCCCCGCCGCCGGTGGCACAAGATAACGGCATCGACATTCATGCCAGAGCCGAAGCACCGCTTGACGAGCGGCGCTTCGCCCCGCTAACACGTGGCGCGCCAAAATCGGCAGCCTGCCGATCGTTTTTCAAGAGGGGACACCCGTGACGCGGCAGAACTACTTCTTTACCTCGGAATCCGTTGCCGAGGGCCATCCCGACAAAGTCTGTGACCGGATTTCCGACGAGATCGTCGATCTGGTCTATCGCGAAGCCAAGAAGACCGGCATGGACCCGTGGAAAGTCCGTGTCGCCTGCGAGACGCTGGCCACCACCAACCGTGTCGTCATCGCCGGCGAAGTGCGCGTCCCGGAAACGCTGCTGAAGAAGGACAAGGCAGGCAACATCCTCAAGGATGCCGCCGGCCATCCGGTCGTCAATCCGGCCAAGTTCAAATCGGTCGCCCGCAAGGCGATCCGCGAAATCGGCTACGAGCAGGCCGGCTTCCACTGGAAAACGGCGAAGATCGAGGTTCTGCTGCACGGCCAGTCGCCTGACATAGGCCAGGGCGTCGACAACGC
>NZ_RZQE01000042.1:0-24120 GCF_004022955.1 Mesorhizobium sp. M7A.F.Ca.US.002.01.1.1
GCCTTGCGTCGGCGTGAAGCCGGGGCGCGCCAGATGGAAGAAGATGGCGCTGCCGCGTCCGCGCCGGCGCGGCGACAGGTTCCAGTCGAGCACCAGGCAGGCGTCGTAGAGCCTGTCGTCGCGCCGCATGCGTTCGTGGCTGGCGCCATAGGGAATCCTGACCGGCCTGTTGTAGTTGCGGTCGTCAGGCACTTCGCACCAGCCCAGATCGGGCCCGATCGGCGTCATCGCCAGCCGGGTCCTGCGGCCGCTGGAGAACTGATCCCCCCGGAAATACCCCGACAGGATCCGCATCGCGGCCAGCGGCGTGGCGCCATCGCCTTCGCGCTTGTCGGCCGAGATGCCACCGCGCCCCAGCGCACAGGCAAACACCGTTTTCCCGGCCTGCAGCAGGCCCTGGCTTGGATGCCCAGGCCTCGCCCGCACGGTCAGCACACGCAGCCCTTTTCGCAAAATTGCGCCGGCTGCATTGCGATCGTGTTTTTTCTTGTATGATCGTGCCACGGAACAAATCACTGTGAACGGCTGTTACGCCGGTCAGCTTCCGCATAAACAGGCAGCGGTCAACTGAATTTTCTTTTCAAAACAACGGATTGATCCATGACTTCACGCACCATACTGATCGTCGACGACGATGATGACCTGCGCGGCACGCTGGTCGAGCAATTATCCCTTTACGAGGAATTCGACGTGCTGCAGGAATCGACTGCGGCAAAAGGTGTCGCCGCAGCGCGCGGCGGCCTCATCGATCTGCTCATCATGGATGTCGGGCTGCCCGACATGGATGGCCGCGAAGCGGTGAAGATCCTGCGCAAGGGCGGCTACAAGGCGCCCATCATCATGCTGACCGGTCACGACACCGATTCGGATACGATTCTTGGTCTCGAGGCCGGCGCCAACGACTATGTGACGAAGCCGTTCCGCTTCGCCGTGCTGCTGGCGCGCATTCGGGCGCAGTTGCGCCAGCATGAGCAGAGCGAGGATGCCACCTTCTCGGTCGGGCCCTATACTTTCAAGCCCAGCCAGAAACTGCTGCTCGACCCGCGCGGCGGCAAGGTGCGGCTGACGGAGAAGGAGGCCTCGATCATCAAATATCTCTATCGCGCCGACCAGAAGGTGGTGACGCGCGACGTGCTGCTCGAGGAGGTGTGGGGCTACAATTCCGGCGTCACCACGCACACGCTGGAAACCCATGTCTACCGGCTGCGCCAGAAGATCGAGCGCGATCCTTCCAATGCGGAAATTCTTGTGACAGAAAGCGGCGGCTACAAGCTGGTTCCTTAAACATTTTCATTATCCAATGAGCGGCCGGGCGGGGCCGCTTTCGGGTACGATCCAGTTGGAGGGTGGTTTGGATCGAACTCGCAGAGGAGGAGTCGGACTGTCGGTTCGGGGACATAGCTAGATGGCGCTGGATGACGACATCCGCGTTCTGTCCGCCGTGAGGCTCTTCGAGGGCTTCACGCAGGAACAACTGCGCCTGCTCGCCTTTGGCGCCGAGAACACCAGGCTGATTGCCAACCACAAGCTTTATCGCGAGGACGACGAGGCCGATTCCGCCTATATCGTTGTCAGCGGGCGCATCGTGCTCTACCGGGAGCAGAATGGCGAACGCATCCCGATAGGCACGGCAGGCCCCGGCACGATCCTGAGCGAACTGGCATTGATCGCCGACACCAACCGGCTGACCAGCGCGTCGGCCGAGATCGATTCGGAAGTGATGCGGCTCAGCCGCAAGATGTTCCACCGCATCCTGGAGGAATACCCCGAGGTCGCGGTCAAGCTGCACCAGCGCATCTCCGAGGAATTTCAGGCGATGATCCGCCGCATCGAGGAACTGGCGCCGCGCTTCTCCGGCTAAATCTAGCGTACCCACGAAGCTGCTGGCTTCGCAGCCGAAGGGAGAAGTGTTTTCAACGACAGCGATGAACTGGTCGTGGCGCACTGCGCGCCATCCGGACGCCCGGATCCAGCGGCAAGGCTCCGTTGACAGGCAAGAGGTGAAATCCTAAAGCACCTCGAAGGCGGCCGGCGCAGCAGGCGCCATCACCACCAGGCTCCTGGGGGGAGCGAGCCATGCCATCAGGGCGGTACGAGACCATTATCTTGTATTCCCGCAATGACGCGTTCGGCGACGGACTGATCCGGATTCCGGCATTGCGCGCCGCCAGAACGGCATTCCCCGACAGTTTCATCGTCTACGGAACCACCCGGTCGTCGTCCCTTGAACATAGCCTCAATCGCCATGCCGGCCATTTGGTCGATGCGATCAATGTGCGGACGCCCCTGGCGCGCCTGATCGCCGGTCACAGCAAGGGCAAGGGGCGATTGGCCGTCGTCGATTTCCGCATCTCGGCGCGTTGGCTGCTTCAAGCCTCGGCATCACTGCTCGGCCGCGGCATTGCCTATGAGGCAAACTTTCCGGCTTTCGCCCTTTCCTGGCGCCTGGGTCACAGGCCTGAAGCACGACCCGGGCACAATGCCTGGCGCTACCATCGCCTCATCGAACGCCTTGCCGGCAAGCGGCTGCCTTTCGATCATCGGCTGGAGCCTAGCCCGGCCGCACGAGCGGCGGCCAGGAGCCTTGCGGACGGCAAGCATGCTCCCTTGATCATTATCGCGGCGCATGGCAGCGCCAGCAAGCGCATGTCGGCGGATCAGGTTGCCGCAATCGCCGACAGCCTGATCGCCGACGGGGCGAACCTTCTCTATGTGAGAACCCCCGGCGACGGTCCCGATATGGCTGAGCTGGCTCAGCGCGTGCCGAAGCTGCGGCTTGTCGATTCCGCCGCGATCGGAGGTGTCGATATCGGTGACATCTTGCTGGCGCTCGGCGAGTTTGCCGATCTTTACATCGGCGCCGAAGGCGGTACCGCACATCTCATGGCAACGGTGATGACGCCGATGGTTATCCTCAATGGCGGCGCCAACATGGCCCGTTGGAGGCCGCTTTCGAACTGCGTGGACGTGATCGCGACCCGCCATGCCAGCCCGACCGGCCTGGTCGCCGATGTCCCGGCGCCGACAATCATCGAAGCGGCGCAACGGATGCTGGCGACACGCCGCCGCGACCATCCCCATCTGCCGGATAAGCCTGTCAGCGCAGCAGCCCTGGGGCAACGACATGCGTGAAGACGTGAAGCGCGCCGTTTGAGTTCGAATTTATTTGGACGCGCTTCGAAGCGTGCTGGGATTCAGGTCGGGCATTTGCAGGCCGGCCTCCCCTGAACATCGGCGCCATGGTACAATGGGTTCGGTGGAGCGAAGCGCTGCAACCGTTCGATGCTGACCACCGGCACAATGCAGGCGGAGTTCTCGGCGCGGCAGAGCTGGCAGCCATCGTACTGGATTAGGCATAGGTCAGCACTTCTTGATCTTTGATTCCAATGGAGTTCCTCTCAGTCCTCTATGAGAATAGCAAATGCCAGAGAACAGCGCGCCGAACACAAAGCATGGCGGCGAATGGACAATAGCCTGGCGCTTGGTCGTGTTGGCGGCGGCGGCGATCAACGTTGCGATGCTCTTGGCCGCGCTGTTCGTCGCGCAAATTCGTGGTCTGGACGCGTGGATCTTTTATCGAGATCCATCCGCAGCCGCCGGAGTCGGTTTCTATACGGGGTGGATTTCGTCCCTGGGTGCTTCGCTATGGATCGGCTCCGGCGCCGCGACCCTGTTTGCTGGCCTGCTCACGCGCCGATGGGATTGCACGTTTCTCGGCGGCCTTACCCTCCTCCTGGGCCTCGATGACCTGTTGTTGATCCATGAGGACGTGCTGCCCATTGTTGGGATACCAGAGATCGTTCCGATGATTGCCTACGCCGGCGCCGGGTTGTTCTGGTTCTTCCGGCTGCGACGAAAAACATTCGACGGCACGATCATCTTTGTGGCCGCAGGCTTCCTGCTGGCGATGTCAGCATCGATCGACCAGCTCGGAGAGCTGTTTCCTACCCCCGGTTCTGCGGCCGCCATCGCCGAGGACGTCGTCAAAGAGCTTGGCATCTTCCTTTGGGCGGCAGGTGCCGTTGGGTACGCGGCGATGGTGACACGATTGGGCCGTCCGTGGGTGGATCCAGCCGGTCCCAACTCTACAGACTGACTGCCGCACGCGGGCATTTTCGACCAGACTAGTCCAGATCGAACCGCGCGATGACAGGCACATGGTCCGACGGGCGCTCCCAGCCGCGCGCCAGACGCAGGATCTCGTAGCCGGAAAAGCTGGGCACAAGGTTCGGCGACGACCAGACGTGGTCGAGGCGGCGGCCGCGATTGGACAGCTCCCAATCCTGCGCGCGATAGCTCCACCAGGTGTAGAGCTTCTGCTCATCCGGCACGTTGAGCCGCATCAGGTCGACCCAGTTGCCGGCGCGACGCATCGCCTCGAAATTTTCCGTCTCGACCGGCGTGTGGCTGACCACGTTGAGCAATTGCTTGTGCGACCAGACGTCATGTTCGAGCGGGGCGATGTTGAGGTCGCCGACCAGCACCGAGCCGGACACCTCGTCATGTTCTGCCCGGATGGCATTCATCTCGGCAACGAAATCGAGCTTGTGCTTGAACTTCCTGTTGATGACGGGATCCGGTTCGTCGCCGCCCGCCGGGACGTAGAAATTATGCAGCAGGATCGCCTTGCCGCCGGCCCGCACCGTCACCGAGAGGTGCCGGCTGTCCTCGATTTCGCAAAAGCGTCGCTTTTCGACCAATTCGATCGGCCGCCGCGCCACGGTTGCTACGCCGTGGTAGCCCTTCTGGCCATGGAAGGCGATGTGCTCGTAGCCGAGCTTGCGGAAAGCCTTCTCGGGGAACAGTTCGTCGGGAACCTTGGTTTCCTGCAGGCACAGCACGTCGGGCGCATGCTCGACGAGCAGGCGCTCGACGATCGGCATGCGAAGGCGAACGGAGTTGATGTTCCAGGTGGCGATGGAGAAGGGCATTTGGCAATCCAGGACAGCGTGCAACGGCCAGAACCGATGGGTCCCGGCGGGGAAGACGCCTTTTGACGGAGTCGGTCCGGGAAATTGCCAGCCGCGGACCGCAAAGACAAGCCGGGCAACGCCCGACGAGGCGCGGCCCGGTGCTTTCCACAGCTATTGGAGCGTTTGAAGCTAGCGCGCCTTGTTGGTGTTGAGCTCGCGGTTCGCCGTGTAGTCGATGGCGAAAGTATCCGGCGCGAAGCTGACGCCTTCCTTGGTGTTGAAGATCATCACCGTCGTATCCTTGCCCTGCGCGTCGGTGATCGTCCACTGCCGCAAGTCGAAGGTTTTCGGATCGAACATCATGGTGATCTTCGAATTGCCGAACACCGATTTGTCGGCGAGCTGGATGGTTGTGAGGTCGTCCTCCTGCTTGACGCTTTTGACGCGGTCGCCGGAGAGGTCGATCCTGTTGTCGAGCAGCAGCTTCAAGGGTGTCTTCGACAGCGGATAGAGATCGGACGTGTTGAGCCTCTTGTTCAGGATGACCACCGACTGGCCGTCTGAAATCACCCGGAAGTTCGAAGAGCCGTCGTAGTTGAAGCGGATCTTGCCCGGCCGTTCGAGGAAGAACTTGCCGCCGGTCTGCTCGCCCTTGGGGCCGAACTGCACGAATTCGCCGCTCATCGATTTGACCGAGGAAAAGTGGTCGGCGATCTTCTGCGCAGCGGCCGGCACAGCCGCCTGCGCCGAGGCCAGCACCTGGAAGCCGGGCACCGCGTTGAAGGCTGCCGCCCCTGCAAACGCCAGGCCGAGGCCCAGCAACTGACGCCGGGAGGGAGCAAATGTGCTGAGCGCTGAAAGATCGTTTTTCATATCGGTCACTCTCGTCTGATTCCTGAGTTGTTCTGTGCTTGGACCCCCAGTTGGGCTGAAATTTGGCGGGTCGGGCGTCCCTTGGTCGCTTCAACGCCTTGAAAGGTTCAAGGTTGCCGGACAGGGATGTCGCAAGGGTCAGGCTTTCTGGTCAGAACTTGTCCTCTTCGGTCGGCACCAGGATCTCGCGCTTGCCGGCATGGTTGGCCGGGCCGACGATACCTTCCTTCTCCATCTTCTCGATGATCGAGGCAGCGCGGTTGTAGCCGATGCCCAGCCGGCGCTGGATATAGCTGGTCGAGGCCTTGCCATCGCGCAGCACCACGGAGACCGCCTGATCGTAAGGATCGTCGGAATCCTCGAAATTGCTGTTGCCGCCACCGCCGCTCGCTCCACCCTTGCCTGACGGCTCGTCGTCATCCTCGCCATCATCCTCGGTGATGGCGTCGAGATACTCCGGCACGCCCTGCAGCTTCAGATGCGCGACGATCTTCTCGACCTCTTCATCGGCGACGAACGGGCCGTGCACGCGCTGGATACGGCCGCCGCCGGCCATGTAGAGCATGTCGCCCATGCCGAGCAGCTGCTCGGCGCCCTGCTCGCCCAGAATGGTGCGGCTGTCGATCTTCGACGTCACCTGGAAGGAGATGCGGGTCGGGAAATTGGCCTTGATGGTGCCGGTGATGACGTCGACCGACGGCCGCTGCGTTGCCATGATGACATGGATGCCGGCGGCGCGCGCCATCTGAGCCAGGCGCTGCACGGCACCTTCGATGTCCTTGCCGGCGACCATCATCAGGTCGGCCATCTCGTCGATGATGACGACGATATAGGGCATCGGCTCGAGATCGAGGTTCTCGGTCTCGTAGATCGCCTCGCCGGTCTGGCGGTCGAAGCCGGTCTGAACGGTGCGCGAGATCTTCTCACCCTTCTTGTCCGCCTGGCTGACGCGGGCGTTGAAGCCGTCGATGTTGCGCACGCCGACCTTGGACATCTTGCGGTAGCGGTCCTCCATCTCGCGCACGGTCCATTTCAGCGCCACCACCGCCTTCTTCGGATCGGTGACGACGGGCGTCAGCAGATGCGGGATGCCGTCATAGACCGAGAGTTCCAGCATCTTCGGATCGATCATGATCAGCCGGCAATCCTGCGGCGTCAGCCGGTAGAGCAGCGACAGGATCATGGTGTTGATGGCGACCGACTTGCCCGAGCCGGTGGTGCCGGCGACCAGCACGTGCGGCATCTTGGCGATGTCGACGATGACCGCCTCGCCATTGATGGTCTTGCCCAGCGCCAGTGCCAGCTTGGCCTTCGTCGTCTCGAAATCGCGGCTGGCCAGGATCTCCCTGAGATAGACGGTTTCGCGCTTGGCGTTCGGCAGTTCGATGCCGATGGCGTTGCGGCCGGGCACCACCGCGACGCGGCAGGCGATGGCGCTCATCGAGCGGGCGATGTCGTCGGACAGGCCGATGACGCGCGACGATTTGATGCCGGGCGCCGGTTCGAGCTCATAGAGCGTGACGACCGGACCCGGACGGACGGCGATGATCTCGCCCTTGACGCCGAAATCCTCCAGCACGCCTTCGAGCAGGCGCGCATTCTGTTCCAGCGCGTCCTTGGACAGGCTGGCGTCGCGCACCACGTTCTTCGGCTCGGAGAGGAAGTGCAGCGACGGCATTTCAAATTTTTCAGAGCCGATCAGCGATGTCTGCGCCTCGCGCTGCACACGGGCGCCTGGCACGGGGCGCGCCGCCGGCGCCTCGACGCGCGTGGCGGCATCGGAACGGAACGGCTGTACCTTGGCGGTCGGCGCGCCGCGGCGTTGCACGACAGGCTCATCGTCGAAATCGGCATCCTCGCCCGCATTGTCGAAGCGGTCGTCGAAGATATCGGCATCGTCGGGGTCGAGCGAGGCGCTGCGGTCATTGACCATGGCGGCGAAGAATTCCGGCTCGACGCGGGCGCGGCCATCCTGGCTCATCCGCTGCTCGGCGAACTCGGCCGATTCGACCCGTTCGGCCGCGCGGCGCCAGGCGGTGGAGCGCTGCTCCATCTCCGGCTCGTACTCGTCCCGCTCTTGCCTGCGGCGCACGGCGCGGCGGTGCATCCACGCGCGCAGCGACAGCCACCAATGGGTGATGGCGCCGAGCGCCAGGATGCCCTCGTCGCCTTCGTCCTCGTCATTGTCGAACAAAAGGTCGTCCTCGCGCGGATCGACGGCGGGCTCGTCCTCCATCACCGCAAAGCCGTTCTTGCGTCCGATCAGCGCCGAGCCATGGGCAAAGAGCCACAGTGCGGGCGCCGAAAGCAGGATGGCGATGATGCTGGCGATCAGCCCGGTCGGATAGCCGCCGATGACGACACCGGGGATCTTCAGCACCATGTCGCCGAACACGCCGCCGAGGCCGGTGGGCAGCGGCCAGGTCTTGGGCGGCACCACGCAGCCGACCATCGCAGCGGCCAGCAGCGCGAAGCCGAACCAGGACAACCCGCGCTTGGGCAGCCTGTCGACGCCGCGCGCGGAAAACAGCAGGAAGCCCCAGATGACCGTCGGAACCAGGGCGGCGACGGCGGCGAGGCCGAAGAACTGCATGGCGAGGTCGGAGAACACGGCACCCGCATAGCCCATGGCGTTGGTGACGGTGTTGTTCGTCGCGTGGGAAAAACTCGGATCGGCGACATTCCAGGTGGCAAGGCTGGCAACGCCAAAGGCGGCCAGCGCGAACAGGCCGACGCCAACCAGCCGCCCCACCTGACGCCGCGCGAACGCCTGGATGCCGTGCCCCGTATCGGCCAGCGCGAGCGGTGCTGAAGCCCCTGAACGCATGCTCTTCCCCGTCTGTCGTGGACTCGCCGGGTGCGTGGCGCACTCCGGCAGATTCGGGTCTCAGACTATCGGTGGGAAGGTTAAGGGCGCATTAACTATAAGAGGTTGAGACGCTCAAACCTCATTACCGCCGGTTGAGGCGTATGAGGCAATGTTGGACGACGGACCGATGGAGCTCCATCGAACGAAACAATGGCGGGCTGCCGGCCCGCCATTGGTCGTCTGAACAGAGATCGGGTCTCGGCCCGATCGCGGCAAATCAGTTGGCGCCGCCGAGCGCCTGCACATTGGCGCAGAATTCCGCATGCGGCTTGCTCATCGCCGCATCCTGGCATTCCTTCTTCATCGCTTCCTGCTTTTCCATCGGCATGGCCATGAAAGCTGTCTTGAAGTCCGCCATCGGCTTCATGGTTTTCATGCCGGAATCCGTGAAGAACGGCGCCATGTTGTCGGGCTCGTCCAGAGCACCGGCAAACGCCACGCCGCCGATCATGGAAAGAGCAAGCGCTCCGAGACAGATGTTCTTGAGGTTCATGAGATGGTTTCCTTCCCTGTTGTTTGGCACGAGCGTCAGAACGACGATCGTCCCCACGGTTCGGAACCAGAGCGGTCGTTGTTTCCTCAAAAAACATGATCACGCGAACGTGATTGCGTGAAGCCGGGCATTGCCGGAATGGCTTGCCAAAAAAAGAGGCCCGGATGCGATCCGGGCCTCAATGCGTGAACTCCTTTCGGGAGCATCACGACGGGATCTTTCAAAGCAATTCCAGGAGAACTGTGCAGCGCTTTCCATTCGGAATTGCGTGGAGATATGGGGCCGGCGGGAGGAGGGTTCCGCCGGCCCCTTGGCTAAGCTGGCCTTACGGCACCACTTCGCCATGCTGGGAGATGTCGAGGCCTTCGACCTCTTCCTGGGTCGTCGGGCGCAGGCCGACAAGCGCCTTGACGATGTAGAGGAGCACGAAGGTGGCAATGCCGGTCCACACGATAGTGACGGCAACGCCGTAGATCTGCTTGCCGAGCGAAGCACCTGCGCCGAGGCTGTTGATCGCCGGGTCGGCGAGCACGCCGGTGAGCAGAGCGCCTACCACACCGCCGACGCCATGCACGCCGAAGGCGTCGAGCGAGTCGTCATAGCCGAACATGTGCTTGACCTTGACCGCCGAGAGGTAGCAGACGACGCCTGCGACGATGCCGACGATGAAGGCACCGGTCGGGTTGACGAAGCCGGAAGCCGGCGTCACCGCGACCAGGCCGGCAACCGCACCCGAGATGATGCCGAGCACGGAAGGCTTCTTGGCGACGATCCATTCGGCGAACATCCAGGCCAGTGCCGCCGCCGCGGTGGCAACCTGGGTGTTGAGCATGGCAGCGCCGGCAAGACCGTCGGCTGCCAGTTCCGAACCGGCGTTGAAGCCGAACCAGCCAACCCACAGCAGCGAAGCGCCGATCACCGAATAGACCAGGTTATGCGGCGCCATGTTGGTGGTGCCATAGCCTTCGCGCTTGCCGAGAACCAGCGCACAGACCAGACCGGCGACACCGGCATTGATGTGAACGACCGTACCGCCGGCAAAGTCGAGCACGCCCGCCGATCCGAGGAAGCCGCCACCCCAGACCCAATGCGCGATCGGCACGTAGACGACCAGCAGCCACAACGCCATGAAGATCAGCAGCGCCGAGAACTTCATGCGTTCGGCGAAGGCGCCGGCAATGAGCGCCGGCGTGATGATGGCGAACGTCATCTGGAACATCGAGAACACGAATTCAGGAATGTTGGCGACGCCCGGCAGCCACAGCGAGGCCGTGGTGATGCCGTGATGGAAGAACTTCGAGGTGCCGCCGATATAGCTGTTCACGCCGCCGCCGTCCGAGAAGGCCAGCGAATAGCCGAACATGAACCACAGCACCGTCACCAGGCAGGTGATGGCGAAGCTCTGCATGACGGTGGCGAGCACGTTCTTCTTGCGCACCATGCCGCCGTAGAACAGCGCAAGGCCCGGAATGGTCATCATCAGCACCAGCGCCGTCGAGGTCAGCATCCAGGCGGTGTTGCCGGTGTCGAGCACCGGGGTCGGGGCAGCAGCCGGCGCGGCCGCGGCTGCGGCCGGTGCCGCTTCCTGTGCGAAGGCGGCGACCGTGCCCAATGCTGCGAGAGCAAGCGAACCCAAAAGGGCAGCTCGTCCCGTCGTCTTCAAGGTGGAAGGAATATTCATTGAACTCTCCATTGGAATACGTGATCGCCGCTCAGAGCGCGTCGGTGTCTGTTTCGCCGGTGCGGATGCGCACCGCCTGATCGATGCCGAAAACGAAGATCTTGCCGTCGCCGATCTGGCCGGTCTTGGCGGCTGCGGTGATGGCTTCGACGGCCTTGTCGACCATGTCGGCACTGACCGCGACTTCGATCTTGATCTTCGGCAGGAAGCTGACCGCGTATTCCGCCCCGCGATAGATCTCCGTATGCCCTTTCTGACGCCCGTAGCCTTTGACTTCGGTGACGGTCAGGCCCTGGATGCCGACGGCGGTGAGCGCTTCGCGTACCTCGTCGAGCTTGAACGGCTTGATGATTGCCATCACGATTTTCATAAGGTTTCACCCTTTGCTGTTGCGGTCCCCCGCGTTTGTACACCTTCACCGATCCCAAAGAGCCGGAGAGTGCCCACAAGGATTCAAGCTCCGTGCCAAGTGCCGAAGCAGGGTGTTAACCCACTGTAAACAAAGAGATTAGGGGGTGCACCGACGCAACCTGCCCACAGCTGCGGCGATACGCCTGCTTAAAAATTAGGCAAATTTTGAAAAATGCCTACTCTGCAGGCGATCGCTTGAGCCGGATCAGCCCTTCCTGCGCAACCGAGGCAATCAGCGTACCGTCGCGGGCAAACAGCGAGCCGCGTGTAAAGCCGCGCGAGCCCTGCGTCGACGGGCTGTCCTGCGTGTAGAGCATCCAGTCGTCGAGCGCATGGCTGCGGTGGAACCACATGGCGTGGTCGAGGCTCGCCGCCTGGATATCGCGATCGAAAATGGCGCGGCCATGCGCGAAGGTCGATGTGTCGAGCAGCGTCATGTCGGAGAGATAGGCGAGCACCGCTGCCTGGATGGCGCGGTCCGCCGGCACCGGACCGGTGGTGCGGATCCAGATGTTCTGCTTTGGCTCCAGCTTTTCGCGGCTGGTGTAATGCTTCAGCATCACCGGCTTCATCTCGATCGGCCGGTCGCGCTCCCAGTAGCGTTTGATCCCATCGGGCACCGCCTCGCCGAATTTGCCCAGCAATTCGCGTTGCGACAGCAATGTGTCCGGCCCCGGAACGTCCTGCGGCATCGGCACCTGGTGCTCCAGGCCGACCTCATCCTGCTGGAACGAGGCTTCGAGCGAAAAGATCGCCTGGCCGTGCTGGACCGCCACCACGCGCCGCGTGGTGAAGGAGCCGCCGTCGCGAATGCGGTCGACCTCGTAGACGATCGGCACCTTGGTGTCGCCGGGCCGCATGAAATAGCCGTGCAGCGAATGCACGTACCGATCGGGATCCACTGTCCGCTGCGCCGCCACCAGCGCCTGGGCGATGGTCTGGCCGCCGAACACGCGCTGCCAGTCGAGCAGCGGGCTGCGACCACGATACAGATTGTGTTCCAGCTTCTCGAGGTCGAGAATGCCGAGAAGCTCGTCCATGGCTGCCGTCATATTTCGCGCCCTCGCCGCAGAAGTGTTATGGCGGTTTCCGACAGGACGGACAGGCAGTCAAGGGCGCAAGACCCGGCCGGCGCAGGAGCGAAGATGATGGAACGCAAGGCGGACACGAAAAACAGATCCGGGCTCGATGTCCTGGTCGCCGGCGCCGGCTATGTCGGCCTGGCCGCCGCCGTATCGCTGAAACAGGCGCGACCGGGCCTCGCCATCGCTCTCGTCGATGCGGCACCTGCTGGCGCCTGGCAAAGGGATGGCCGCGCCTCGGCCATTGCCGCTGCCGCCTGCCGCATGCTCGACCAGCTCGGCGTGTGGGCCGAGATCGCACCCCAGGCGCAGGCGATCACTGAGATGATCATCACCGATTCGCGCACCGCCGATCCGGTGCGTCCGGTCTTCCTGACCTTCGGCGGCGAAGTGGCGCCGGGCGAGCCCTTTGCGCATATGGTCGCCAACAAGGTGCTGAACGGCGCCTTGCGGGCCAGCGCCGAAAGGCTCGGCATCGATATCATCGAAGGCGTCGCGGTGCAGGGCTTCGAGACCAACGGCAGTGGCATCACCGTGCATCTCGCCGACGGCGCGGCGCTGAAGGCGCGGCTGCTGGTCGCCGCCGACGGCGTCAACTCGAAGCTGCGCGACATGGCCGGCATCAAGACGGTGAAGTGGGAATATGGCCAGTCCGGCATCGTCTGCACGGTAGCGCACGAACGCCCGCACAATGGTCGCGCCGAAGAGCATTTCCTGCCGGCCGGGCCTTTCGCCACATTGCCGCTCAAACCCGGCGAGGACGGCACCAACCGCTCGTCGATCGTCTGGGTCGAGCGTACGCCCGATGCCGAGAAGCTGGTGGCCGGTGACGATCTCCTGTTCGAACACGAACTCGAGCAGCGTTTTGGCCTGAAGCTTGGCGAGATCCGCGTTACTGATGCGCCGCGCGCCTGGCCGCTCGGCTTGACCATTGCGCGTGCCTTCGTCGCGCCCCGCATCGCGCTCGCCGGCGATGCCGCCCACGGCATCCACCCGATCGCCGGCCAGGGCCTCAATCTCGGCTTCAAGGATGTCGCAGCCCTTGCCGAGGTGATCGTCGAGGCCGACCGGCTCGGCCAGGACATCGGCGCGCTCGACGTCCTCGAACGCTACCAGCAGTGGCGCCGCTTCGACACGGTGCAGATGGGCATCACCACGGACGCGCTGAACCGGCTGTTTTCCAACGATATCGGCCCGCTGCGAACCGTCCGCGACATCGGCCTCGGCCTTGTCGAACGCATGCCGCGCCTGAAGGATTTTTTTATCCGGCAGGCGTCGGGGTTGTCCGCCAGCACGCCGCGATTGTTGAAGGGCGAGGCGATCTGAGCGCTATCGCTCAGTTGACCTCAAAACCCAGCTTCTGCCGCAGCCGCAATATCCTCTGGTCGGATATTTCGAGACGTTTCTCGCCGCCCTGGGCGGCGCGGTTGACCATCTGCAGCAGATCGTTCCGCTCGGCGACATCGAGGCGTTCGCGCAGGAACGGCGCCAGCTTGTCGATGACGACGGTGGTGTCGTCGACCTGCGCCGCCGCCCATTTGGCGTAGATCACCGCCTCGTCGGTCTTCTTCTTGTCGGCGATCTCGGAAATCACCGCGCGGATGACAGCCTCGCGCTGCGGCAGGATGGGCCCATCCTCGGAGACGATTGATGTGATCAGCGTAGCCGCCGCTACGACCGGATCATCGATCGCCGTCAGAGGCGACAGAGCCGCCTGCTTGCGCAGCTTCTTGCGACGGATGTTGCCCTGCACGCGCCCGACAACGTCCGCAACCTCGCGAGCCGCGTCGTTCATCGCCTTCATCCGGTACCACCAGAACGCCGCCGCGCCCATCACGCCAAGGATAGCAATCAGGAAAGGCATGTCGAAATCCCCAAGAACCCCGGCGACGATAGGAGAACTCTCGCCTTGCTTCAACACGCAAAAGTTGCGCACCAAATGAACCGGGACGATCGTTCAATCGAACGCCTTGGTTTCCGCGTGGCTGTAGCACATGGCGGGGGCTATGACCCCGGCACATTGTAGATCGCCCGCACCTCGATGGTGCCGATTTCGGCCAGCGGGATCTCGCCGGCGATCTCCAGCGCCTGGTCGAGATTGTCGGCCTCGATCATGACGAAGCCAAGCAACTGCTCCTTGGTTTCGGCGAACGGGCCGTCGGTGATCAGCCGCTTGCCCTGGCGTCGCCGCACCGTCTTCGACGTCTTCACCGATTGCAGCGCCTGCGCGACGATCAGCACCCCACGCTGATCCAATGACCGGTCATGAGCCATCGAATCGGCATCGAGCTTGGCCAGACGCTCCGGCGTCATGGCATGGAGGTCGTTTTCCTCGCCATAGACCAGACAGACATATTTCATTTCCAGCTCCCTTGCTGTGACGAACCATAGGCGATCACGGTATCGGTTGAGTTCTTGCCGGCAGCGACATGGTCGAGAAGGCTGACCGCAATGCCGATGATTGCAACTGCCGCAAGCAGCCGGCCGAAGCCGGAGGGCGGCACATGCAGCGGGTCGCTTTTCCCTGGATCGGCCGTTCGGCAGGTGCTTGTCCAATGGGCAGAAAACAGATTGTTCATGCGAACCTCCATCCGCCACGAGAATCCGTGGCCGCCCGCAGGACGGTCGGGGCCGATGCAAGTCGACATTCTTGCACGTACATTTTTTCAAAAAAATTCGGTGCGGCTCGCCGGTGCTGCGTGCGCGCGCAAACAGCGCGGTGGCCTTCCCTCGCGCCCGCGCTATAGTTGGGAGGAACGCCGCCTGGCCGGCGCCACCGCTGTAATAAGGAGGAATTCATGGACCGCACCGCAAACGCCGTCTGGAAAGGCAATCTGAAAGAGGGCACGGGCACGCTCGACACCCAGAGCGGAACCCTGAAGGGCACGCCCTATTCGTTCAAAGCGCGCTTCGAGGACGAGAGCGGCAAATCCGGCACCAACCCTGAAGAGCTGATCGCGGCGGCGCACGCCGGCTGCTTTGCCATGCAGTTTTCGCATTTCCTGGCCGAGAACGGCACGCCGGCCACCGAACTCGACGCCAAGGCCGTGGTGACGCTGGTTCCCGGCACCGGGATCACCGGAAGCGCCCTCACAGTGGTCGGCAAGGTCCCGGGCATCGACGCGGCGAAGTTCAAGGAATTGGCCGAAAAGGCCAAGGCCGGCTGCCCGGTCTCGAAGGCGCTCGGCGCCATAAACGTATCGCTCGACGCCAAGCTCGGCTGAAGGCCCGAACGGCAAATTCATCCAGAAACCGCCGGCCCTTGGGCCGGCGTTTTCGTTTGCGGTCAGCCCTTCAACGCGGCCGCCCGCACATCCGATGGCGTCGCGCCGTAGCGCCGCCGGAACGCCCGGTTGAAATAGGAGAGGTCGTTGAAGCCTGCCTCGAAGGCGATCGCCGTGATGCTGCGTCCGGCATGACGAGGATTGCTGAGCATCCGATGCGCGCGCAACAGGCGCTGGCACAGCATGAAATCCGACAGCGACGTGCCTTCGCTCTCGAACAGTTTTCTGATGTAGCGGGCCGAAAGGCGGTGACGGCGGGCGATGTCTTCGGCCGACAGGTCGCCGCCATGGGCTGTTATTTCGGCCTTGATGGCACGCAGCCGCGCCACGCGCACGCCTCGGCCCCGGGCGATTTCTGCCGCGTCTCGGGTGGCACCCATGGCCAGAGCGACGAGATCGAAAATATGCGTCGTCGCCAGATGCCAGGCCTCCGGGGTCAGCACGTCGCCGGCATCCTGGATCGACCTGACATAGTCGAGCAGCAGCCGCATCGCCCCGCCGGAGGTTGGCAGCGGCTGCATCAGCGCCGGGGCCGGGTCGCCGATCAGCGGTGACAGTGCCTTGAGCGAGAAGCTCATATTGACGAAGCGAAGACCGCCTGGCTGGATGACATTGAGGCCGACCTCCTCGCCGCTCATCATCAGCGCCTGGCCGTTGCCGACCGGCTCCTCACGGCCGCGATGCTTCATCACGCTTGCGCCATCGAGGGCGACCAGGAGGACGAGATCGTCGCTGTCGATCAGCGACGTCGAATGATGGACGCGGAATTCCGAACACGTGCCCGTGGCGATGCCGAGGCCAGGCAACGCGCGCACCTGCATATCGACATGCGTCGGGCCGAGTGGATCGAGATCGACCTTGAGCACCGTGCGGCCATAGACCTCGCGCATGACCTCGACGCGATCCCGCTCCGGAAGCGCGTCCGTCATCAGTCGGAACGAGGCGGTTGGCCCCATCGTCGCCGTCACCGGCATCCCCCATGCCTCAGGTCAATTAGAAGCGGCGTGATATGCGCCGCGCCTCCGAAAACGTCAATACAGGGCCGTTTGGGCCGTTTTTAGGGCCGCTGCGTCCAAGCTGCCCGCTTTTGCCGGACCTAGTTTGCAGCGCGTTTCCGATCAGGAAGCGCATCGCAAACAGCCACAAGGGGGTTCGATGTATCATTTGCAATTGTTCAGGACACTGTCGGGGCTCGCCTCGGCAGGCTTCAATCCACGCGTCTATCTGTTGTCCATCGCTCTCGGCGGAACCGTCGCCGACCATCGCGATCCGAAGCGGCCGTGTGGGGAGCGACGGCCATGAGCGTCCGGCATACAGTCCTGGCGGCACCGGTCCTGTGCCTCGGCCTATCGGGCTGCGTCGGCATCAACCCGGTTTCTGCGGTCGTCGGCATGGCCGGCATGGCGGCGGCCAACTCCGCCGGCATGGCGCAATCGAGCGTCATCAGCCCGCAGGAGCAGGCGAAGTACGCCTTGATGTCCTGTGCGGATCTGCGGCAATTGATGGCAGGTTACGAAGAGGCGAAGAATCATGGGCCGTCGGTCAAGAAATACGGCGGCATGGCGCCGGCCGGCAAGACGGCGATCGTCAACAATGTCATCGGCACGCGGCTTGTCTATCTCCGGCAGCTTGTTGCGAGCAAAGGATGTTGAGGGCCTCGTCACACCACGCCTGCCGGGCGGCACTTGTCGGGCTTGCCGGCTGGCTGGCCTTCAGCGCCGGCGGCGCTTACGGCCAGGGCAAGGGACCGACGACACGCTCGCGCCTCGGTGCGATGCCGGCAGCGCTCGTCGGCAAGTGGGGTTTTGCAGTTGCCAGCGGCAATTATTGCGACACATTCAGCAACTGCGATCCAGGCAGCGGCGGCAGCGTCACCTTTACCTTCGGGGCTGACGGGCGCACCTATTACGCGCTGTTCCAATCGTCTCTGGTCGACGGCTGCGGTCAGGTCCGGTCGCTGACCCTGAAGACCGGTAAGGCCTCCGTGCGCGGCTCGACCCTGGTTTTCACGCCGACGGCAGGAACCTACAAATCCGTCAATGGTTGCCGGCCCGACCTCACGGGCCTCTGGAAATTCAAGCCCGGTGACCTGAAGCCGGTCTCCTTGCGCTGGCAACTGGACGGCAACCAGCTGCGGCTGATCGACCCCGACGGCGAAGCGAGCGGCGTTTACTCGAGGAGGTGAACCTAGCGCTCGCCGGTCAGCGCGTCGATGCGGGCGCGTAACATTGCAATCTCCTCCTCAAGGGCGCTGACGCGCTCCTCGAGGCCGGAGGCAGATGAACCAGCCGACGCAGCCTGCATGGCGATGGGGGCGATCTGCGGAGTCCCGCTCAGCAGATGGACGTAACGCTCCTCGCGCTGGCCCGGTCCGCGTGGGATTTCCTGGATGAGTGGCGGTCGGCGGCCGATCAGCATGTCGAGCTCGGCGCGCAGATCTTCGATCGACGAAAACCGTGCCATGCGCTCGGTGCGCGCCGACAATTCATGGGCCGTCTGCGGCCCGCGCAGCAACAGCAAGCCGATCAAGGCGGTCTGCGGTGTGGTCAGCGAGAAGCGCTGCGCCATCTGGTGCTCGTAGCGCTCGACACGCGAACCGAACATCTGCCGCACCAGCCCCTTTTGTTCGAGCAGCTTCAGCCCCCGGTGCACCTCGCTCTGCTCCAGCGCCATCACCGGCTCGCGCGCCGTCTTCTGGTTGGCGGCGGCCAGTGCCGCGTTGAGCGTCAGCGGATAGACATCCGGCGTCAGCTCCTTCTTCTCGATCAGGCAGCCGAGAATGCGAGCTTCCACAGGGGAAAGGATGGGAAGGTCATCGCTCATTGGATTACTCTCGCCGGCAACCAACCAACCGCCTAAACCCTTCTCTCCACCATCATCTTCTTGATCTCCGCGATCGCCTTGGCCGGGTTGAGGCCTTTGGGGCAGGTCTGCGCGCAGTTCATGATGGTGTGGCAGCGATAGAGCCGGAACGGGTCTTCGAGATTGTCGAGCCGCTCGCCGGTGGCCTCGTCGCGGCTATCGATCAGCCAGCGATAGGCCTGCAGAAGCGTTGCCGGGCCGAGATAGCGGTCGCCGTTCCACCAATAGCTCGGGCACGAGGTCGAGCAGCAGGCGCACAATATGCATTCATAGAGCCCGTCGAGCTTCTCGCGGTCCTCATGGCTCTGCAGCCACTCCTTGGCCGGCTCCGGCGACACCGTCTTCAGCCAGGGCTGGATCGACGCGTGCTGGGCGTAGAAATTGGTGAGGTCGGGCACCAGGTCCTTGACCACCTGCATATGCGGCAGCGGGTAGACTTTTACCGCGCCCGAAATGTCGTCGCAGCCCTTGGTGCAGGCGAGCGTGTTGGAACCGTCGATGTTCATGGCGCAGGAGCCGCAAATGCCTTCGCGGCAGGAACGCCGCAAGGTCAGCGTCGGGTCGATCTTGTTCTTGATCCACAGCAGCGCGTCGAGCACCATCGGCCCGCAATCGTCCATGTCGACGAAATAGGTGTCGATGCGCGGGTTCTCGTCGTCGTCCGGCGACCAGCGATAGATGCGGTATTCCCGCAGATTGGTGGCGCCCTCCGGCTTCGGCCAGGTCTTGCCCGGCTTGATCTGCGAATTCTTGGGGAGCGTGAGTTCAACCATGTTCGATCCTCAATACACTCTGGCCTTGGGCGCGATCTTGGCGAGGCTGATGCCGCCGTCCTTTTCAGCCAGCTGCGGCTCGGTGTGCACCGGCCGGTAGGAGAGTGCCACCTTGCCGTCTTCGCTCAGCCTGGCCAGCGTATGCTTGCGCCAGACCGCGTCGTCGCGCGCCGAAAAGTCCTCACGTGCGTGCGCGCCACGGCTCTCCTTGCGCGCCTCGGCGCTGTAGACCGTGGTGATAGCATTGGCCATCAGGTTTTCCAGCTCCAGCGTTTCGACCAGATCGGAGTTCCAGATCATCGAGCGGTCGGACACTTTGATGTCCTTCAACTCGCCCCAGATCTGCGAAATGCGCTTACAGCCATTTTCGAGCGACTCCTGCGTGCGGAATACGGCCGCGTCTTCCTGCATCGCCTTCTGCATCTTTTCACGCAGCACCGCCGTCGGCGTCGAGCCGTTGGCGTAACGCAGCCGGTCGAAGCGGTCCATGATCTTTTCGACCGAGGCTTCGTTGGGCGAAGGGATCGCCGACTTGCGGTCGATGACCTGGCCGGCGCGGATCGCCGCCGCGCGGCCGAACACCACAAGATCGATCAGCGAATTCGAACCGAGCCTGTTGGCGCCGTGCACGGAGGCGCAGCCGGCTTCGCCGACAGCCATCAATCCGGGCGACACCTGGTCTGGATTGAGCGCCGTCGGATTGAGCACCTCGCCCCAGTAATTGGTCGGCACGCCGCCCATATTGTAGTGGACCGTGGGCAGCACCGGGATCGGCTCCTTGGTCAGGTCGACACCGGCAAAGATCTTGGCCGATTCCGAAATGCCCGGCAGCCGCTCATGCAGGACGGCGGGATCGAGATGGTCGAGATGCAGGAAGATGTGGTCCTTGTTCTTGCCGACGCCGCGGCCTTCGCGGATCTCCAGCGTCATGCAGCGCGAGACGACGTCGCGCGAGGCAAGGTCCTTGGCTGACGGCGCGTAGCGCTCCATGAAGCGCTCGCCCTCGGAATTGACGAGATAGCCGCCCTCGCCGCGCGCACCCTCGGTGATCAGGCAGCCGGCGCCATAGATGCCGGTCGGGTGGAATTGCACGAACTCCATGTCCTGCAGCGGAAAGCCGGCACGCGCGGCCATGCCGCCGCCGTCGCCGGTGCAGGTGTGCGCCGAGGTGGCCGAGAAATAGGCGCGGCCATAGCCGCCGGTCGCCAGCACCACCATCTTGGCCGAGAAGCGGTGGATGGTGCCGTCATCCAGGTTCCAGGCGACGACACCGGTGCAGGTGCCGTCCGGCTCCATGATCAGGTCGAGCGCGAAATACTCGATGAAGAACTGCGCATTGTTCTTCAGCGACTGGCCGTAAAGCGTGTGCAGGATGGCATGCCCGGTGCGGTCGGCGGCGGCACAGGTGCGCTGCACCGGGGGACCTTCGCCATAGTTCATCATGTGGCCGCCGAACGGCCGCTGGTAGATCTTGCCCTCTTCGGTGCGCGAAAACGGCACGCCGTAATGTTCGAGCTCGTAGACCGCGGCCGGCGCCTCGCGCACCAGATATTCCATGGCGTCGACATCGCCCAGCCAGTCCGAGCCCTTGACGGTGTCGTACATGTGCCATTGCCAGGAATCGGGACCCATGTTGGACAGCGAGGCGGCAATGCCGCCTTGCGCCGCCACCGTGTGCGAGCGGGTCGGGAACACCTTGCTGATGCAGGCGGTGCGCAGCCCCTGTTCGGCCATGCCGAGCGTGGCGCGCAGGCCGGCGCCGCCGGCGCCAACGACCACCACGTCGAACTTGTGGTCGACAAAGGTATAGCCTGCCGTGTTGGCTTGTTTCGCGTCCTTGGCCAACTCAGCCTCCGAATGCCAGCTTGAGCAGGGCGAAGATCGAGGCGACGCCGACCGCTATGGTGAAAAATGTATTGAGCGCGATCAGCGCCAGCTTCATGCCTTCGCCATGCACGTAATCCTCGATGATCACCTGCATGCCGATCCGCATATGGGTGAGACCGGAGATGAGCACCAGGGCCATCACCAGCGCCACGAACGGGTTGGCAAGGGCTGCCCGCACATGCTCGTGGTCGGCGCCGTTGAGCGCGATCAGGAAACCGACGAAGAACAGGATCAGCGGGATGTTGGCGATCGCGGTCAGGCGCTGGCGCCAGAAATGCCCGGTGCCCTCGCGGGCGGAGCCGAGGCCGCGGACCCTCGCCAGCGGCGTGCGCATGTCGGTGTTTTTGCCGCTCATGATCAAGCTCCCCGCGCCATGGTGCCGGCGATCCATATCAGCAGCGTGAGCAGGATCGAGCCGGCCAGCGTCGCCCAGGCGATCTTCGAGGCGGTATGCTTTTCCAGGCCCGCGCCCGTGTCCCAGATGAGGTGCCGTACGCCGCCCAGCATATGATGCATCAGCGCCCAGGTGTAGCCGAACAGGATGATCCGGCCGAGCCAGGTGCCGAAGGCCCAATTGGCCCAATCGAAGGTCGCCTGCGAGCTTGCCGCCGCCATCAGCCACAGGGCGACCAGCAGCGTGCCGAAATACAGCGCGCCGCCGGTGATGCGGTGAATGATCGACATCGTCATGGTGATCGGCGGCCGGTACACGGTGAGGTGCGGCGAAATCGGCCGTTCACGTCTGGCAAATTCGCGGGTGGCTGGTGATTTGCTCATGGCTCCCCCAGTTCGGCGTCTCTCTGGAGCCTCAGGTGGAAATGCGGCATTGCCGCTTCCGGTTGCGACTTCGGACAGCCGGTTTCTAATGCTCTTTTTGCACCGCGTCAAAGCCAGAAAACCGTTTCGAAAACGTAATTTAGTCTGACTAAAAGGCGGGCTTTGGCTTCAATCGATTAGGCCGGGAAGGCCTGAAGCCGGCTCGATATCGCTGCAGTGCAACATATCTGGCCCCAGGGCCCAGCGGTGGTGAGACTGGCGTCAGCGTTTGCAGGTCTGCGGCGTCGATCCCTTCTTCATCACCAGCGCCTCGCGCCCGTCGATCACGATTGCGTCATGCGTGGCCGCCTGGTAGCGGCTGCTCTGGTTGGCAGGCGACGCCGCAAACTCCTCGGTCGCGCCGTCGGACCCGACCACACGCAACGACGTGCCTAGATTTTGGATGGAAATCATACCGTTGTTGCCGCATCTGTAGGTGGCCGTGCCTATGCCTGGTCGCGGCGCGGTAAGGTCGGTGATGATCTTGGTTGCAGCTGCCGGAGGCACCGCGGCTGCGACGGACTGCTGGGCCGGCGCAGGTGAGACGACGACGGTATTGGCTGTCTTCGGCGCGCTGTCTTGCGGCACACAGGCAGCGACGACACCGAGCAACGGGAAAACGGACGCCCAAATCGGCCGGCGTAGCGCCATATGCTGTCCTCCCGCGCGGCAAGCGGCCACGATGCTTTGTCCAGATCAATATCGTCCCGACGCCAAGGCGGACGCCGCTGCGATGGTGCGGCCAAGCATGGCCGAATGATGGCCACCGGGTTTTCCATCCAGTCGGATATTAACGGATATTAACCATGTTTACCGAGACATCGCCGCCAAACGCGCCGGCCTCTTAACAAAGGTTAAGAAACCGTTAATTTCTGATTCGAGGAGGCTTTCCCTCAAGACACGGAGGACGCCATGCGTTCGAATTCGGGCAAATCGCGCCTTGCGGCGCTCGTCGTAGCAGCCTCGGTCGCCGGCCTTGCAGCGCCAGCGCTTGCCGGCGCACGGCATCAGGATCGCGTCTACGCCGATTCCTTCGGCAACCTCGTCGTCGACAGCGCCGCCGGCTACAAGCGCATCATCGTCGGCCAAGGCAGGCTGGCCAAGCAGCTCTCCGACTACACCAGCGCCGGCCAGCCCAAGGTGATCTACGAGAACGAAGCCGACGAAATCGGCGGTTATAGCGATTGCTACCGGCCGCCGGTGCTGGTGAAGGGCCGCTCCTATATGTACGGCCTCTCCGACGGCGAGATGCCCGAACTCAGCCCCTGCCGCTAGCTTCCGTTCCGGCTGACGACCAGTTGCCGGCAGGCCCGACGGAGACGCGCACGCAATCGCGCCCGGCATTCTTCGCCTGATAGAGCGCCTGGTCGGCCCGCCGCATCAGATCGGCAAAGTCTTCGCTCGCATGGAGTTCGGCGACGCCGAAGCTCGCGGTGCAGCGGTTGTCAGCCGGCAGTCCGTCTATGGGCAGCGCGCCGAAGGCGCTGCGCGTTCCCTCGGCGAACAGCCGCGCCGCGGCAAGGTTGGTTCCCGGCAGGATGATGGCGAACTCCTCGCCGCCAATGCGGCCGGCAACGTGATGCGCGGCGGCGGCTTCACGCAGGAAGCCTGCAAAAGTCTCGATCACCCGGTCGCCGGACGCATGGCCGAAGCTGTCGTTGACGCTCTTGAAATGATCGAGATCGGCTATGACCAGCGCGACCGGCACGCCTTGCCGCAGGGCGCCAAGCACCGCCAGTTCGGCATGGCGGGTGAAGCCGCCGCGATTGAGCAGGCGCGAAAGCGTGTCCGTCTCCGACTTCGACGTCACTTCGGCAAGCACGTCGCGAACCAGGATGGCCAGCATCAGCAGCGCCAGCGCCAGCGCAAAGACAGTGCCGAGCGATTGCGACACCAGCGCGTAGTTGCTTTGCAGATAGGCTTGCGGATTGGCGCCCCAGCCGCCGAGCGCATGGGCGATGAATGGCTTGGAGGCAAACTGCAGGCCGCTCGCCGCCAGCACGGCCATCAATATGCGATCGAGACGGGCAAGCTTTTGCCTCGATGACCAGACGATGGCCAGCCCGATGAACTGCATGACCGCATAGGGAAGCTGGTAGGCCATGATGCGGATCAGCGACTGGCGGGGCAGGTCCTGTACGAAATACACAGCTATGGCGGTGGCCAACAGGAAAAA
>NZ_RZQE01000430.1:0-5108 GCF_004022955.1 Mesorhizobium sp. M7A.F.Ca.US.002.01.1.1
CTCTTGTGAAGCTCGTCGATCTGCACGGCCGGCGTGGTGATCTTTGCCTTGTCAGCGGGCGCCGGATCGGCCGCGACGGCAGGAAGGGTTGGCGGCGTCTGTTCGCTGCTGGTGTCCTGGGTTATCTCGACGGCTCGCAGGTCCGCCAGCGCACGATCGAAATAGCGCAGGCTGCTGGACAGGCAGGTGCGTTGCCAGTCTGGGTCATCCGGGATGAAGGCGCAACGCAGAGCGTCGCGGATCCGCTTGCCCAACGGCGAATCGAGCTTGCCGAACAGATGCAGCCAGTTGTCGGCCTGGACCGCTTCCATGACAGCCGGCCCGTCCAACGTGCCGCATTCAACGACAAGCGGCAGCACGCGCGCGTTCGGCATTGCCTTGCGGACGGCATCGGAGACATAGCCGGTCGCCGTTGCCGTGATGCCGGTATCGGTCTTGGCGCCCTGGCCTGTCAGGACTGTCGCCAGCGCCGGCCCGAAGATGGATTTGCCCCAGGCAAGGCCGTCATGCTCGGAACTCGCCACAGAAAGCAGAGCCGGATAACCGTAAGGCCCGGCGCCGGTATGCAGGTCGAAGACGATGGCCTGGCGCGCCGCGCCGGCAAAGGTCTTCAGAATTTCGTTCAAGGTGCGGTTCGACCAGACCGGGCCGCCACCGCCGTAGAACATGCCGTCGGCGAACTCATACTGGCCGGCTTCGACGATCGCCGCCAGCCCGGCATGCCCAAGCCTTTTGCGCGCCACGGCGAGCTTCTCGTCGGCCGCTATGCGGTCCGGTCCCTCCCACTCGCGATACGCCATGGCGTCGTGCAGGCCGGCATAACCGTTGTTGACGGGAGCACTTGAAGACCAGTCGATGAAGTTGCGGTTGAGGTCGACATTGTCCTCGTTGACGCGCCGCGACCAAGCCGTACCCCAGGGATTGATGAGGTGAATGGCAAGGATGGCTGTGTCGCCGGGCAGGCGCCGCAGGTGCTTCTGGCCGAGCCAGGCGGTCTGGCAAGTCGAGCCGAACGGGCCCTCGACACCATGCGTACCGGAGATGAGCACGATCAGCTTGCGCGCATCGCGGCGGCCAAGCAGCGCCACATCCGTCGCCAGCGTCTCGCCATCCGGGCCGTTCAGCGGATGAACATATTCAGACAGTTCCGCGCCGGCCCGCTCGGCGGCTTCGCGAAATCTCCTGCGAAGGACGGCGAAATCACGGGCATAGGCGGGGGCTGGCTCATCATGGCGCATGGTCGATCCCACCGGATCGCTGGCGGTTGCGGTCAATCCGTTCATTCCCTGTCGTTCCACCGTGGGGCTATTCATCGTTGTGATCGCTCGTGTTCTGAGGTGGCAATCGGCGCTCATTGCCGGAAAGGAGCGGCCTGGAGGACCGGACAAACCAGGCGTCGGAGGGAAGCACCTTGTCGGGGTTCATGATCGACTGATCGTCCAGCGCTCGTTTCACCCGCTCCATCACGGCGAGCTTCGTCGGGTCAACCGTCGCCAGCAGCGAATGGATGCGCTTGGACCCAACACCGTGCTCGGCGGAAAAAGAACCGCCAATCTCCCGCAGTTGTTGGTACAGGACGCTCTCGGCAGCCTCCGCTACGTCAGGCGCCAGCGGACCCTGACGGTTGAGGATGATATGCAGGTTTCCATCGGCCAGGTGACCGAATACATAGGGCGCCAGACCCGGTTCGATCGCTGCGAGCCGGGGCAGGATTCTGTCGAGGTAGGCCGGAATTTCCGACAGAGGCACCGACACGTCGAAGGAAGGCGCTTGGGGATGGGCGCGATAGAGCACGCCGGTGTCCTCGCGCAACCGCCACAGGTCTTCCTCTTGCCGCCGCGAGCCGGCAATGATGCCGGTGGCTTCAGGATAGCGCTCCATCACTTCCGAATAGATACGCTCGAAATCTTCGCGCAGCGCCTCTTCGCGCGCGCCGCCAAGCGACAGCAGCAGGAACAGTGTCTGGTCGAGCGGCACGCTCGGTTCGGACCATTCATGCGCGGCTGCGGCCAGGCTGAAATACGAGGTCCACATCGCCTCCGCCGCGCGCAAATGTCCCGCATCCGATTCAAGCGCCAGACGAATGACTTGCAGCGCCGCTTCGACAGACGGCAGCCCGAAAAGCGCGGTGGCGGTGGCTCGCGGCGAAGGGTCGAGCTTGACGACCACGCGGGTCACTATGCCAAGCGTGCCCTCCGCACCGATGAAGAGATGCTTCAGATCGTAGCCGGCGGAATTCTTCACCACCCGCGTCAGATCGGAATAGACCGATCCGTCGGCCAGCACGGCCTCCAGGCCAAGGACGCGGTGGCGCATGACCCCGTTGCGAAAGGCCATCACGCCACCCGCATTCGTGGACACCATGCCGCCGATCGTCGCCGAACCGCGCGCGGCAAGATCGATACCGGGCTCCAGCCGGTGCTCAAATGCGGCAGACTGCAAAGCTTCGAGGGTAACACCGGCACCGACCACCGCCACGCGCTCGACCGGATCGAGCCGCTCGATCCGGTTCATGCGTGCCAGGGAAAGAACGATCTCGCCCGGCCGCGGGACACTTCCGCCGACCAGGCCGGTCCGCCCGCCCTGCGGCACGATCGGAATCTCATTTTGACTGCAGATGCGCACCACCGCCGCAACCTCACCGGTCGATGAAGGCGCAACGACGATGCCGGCGGCGCAATCCATCCCGTTCGAACCAAGGTCGATCGCCCCGGCATCATCACCGGTCCGCACATTCGAGGCGCCAACGACATGGCGGATCGCGTCGACAACCGACAACGGCACCGCTTGCTCGATCCAGTTCGTTTGCCTGGGAGACGCGTGGCCGCTCATCGCCCAGCCAATCCCTGAAGCGCCGTGATCAGCCGGTCGTTGTCGGCCGGCAAGCCGATGGTGGCGCGCAGATAGTGCTCGTAGCCGGCTTCGCGCCACGCCTTAACGATGATCCCCTGCTTCAGGAGACCGGCGGCAACGCTGGAGCTGTCGCCCTTGCAGTCGAAGAACAGGAAGTTTGTCTGCGACTGGGCAACCCGGAAACCAAGGCCCGTAAGTGCGGCGGCGGTGCGCACGCGCTCGGCTCTGACGCGGCCCGCCGACGCCTTCATCCAGCTTTCGTCGGCCAGTGCCGCAATTGCGGCGACCTGCGCTGCCGCATTGACGTTGAACGGCGTCTTGGCGGCCGCGATCACTCTTGCCAGTTCGAAGCCCGAACAAACGGCATAGCCAACGCGCAGCCCCGCCAGGCCATAAGCCTTCGAAAGTGTGCGCAGCACGACATGGTCGATGCTGCTGTTACGCAGGACCTCGATGCCGTCGGGCGCGCCGGGATCGGCGAATTCGAAATAGGCCTCGTCCAGGACAAGAAGCGTGCCGGGCCGCACGGCGCCGATCAGCCGTCGCAGGCCAGCGTGGTCGAGACCCGGCCCGACCGGATTCCACGGCGAGGATATGAAAACGATCCGTGGCCCAACGGCGATCGCCGCTTCGAGCGCGGCAAGATCGAACCCCATCTCGGGTGTCATCGCAATCTTGACGACATCGGCACCGGCAGCCAGCGGCTCTATCTCATGCAGCCCGAAGCTCGGCACCGTGGTGACGACCGAGGCGCCCGGCACCAGGACGGCGCGCGAGATGGCGGCGATCATCTCCTCGGAACCATTGCCGGCAACGATCATGCCAGGATCGATCGCCAGTTTTTCGCCAAGCGCCGCCCGCAGCGCCGTGCAGGCCGGATCGGCATAGCGCCATGGCTCGAAGGATGAGGAGGCCAATGCGGCCATGACGGCGGGAGAACACCCATCCGGGTTCTCGTTGCTGGCCAGCCGGGCGACATCGTTGCGGCCACTCAGCGCCCGCGCCATCGAGATGTTCATGCCGGCATTGTAGGGCGGCAAGGCGGCGATATGCGGATTGAGCGGCAGGCTCGACGCTGGTTTGACCGACTGTTCCAAATCCCGACTTCCGTTTCCCCGCGCCCACGCGCGGCAATCTTGTCAAATATCGAGGACGACTGATCCGCGCGGCTTGGAGCAGCACAACAGCACTTCGCTGCTTCCAAGCTCGTCCAGCGGTTCTTCGAAATAGGCGATGTCGCCCGAGATCAGCCGCGACTTGCATGTGCCGCAGATGCCGGCCCGGCAGCTGAATTCCGGCAACAGACCTTGGTTCTCGGCGAAGTCGAGCAACGATACGGCCGAGCCATCCCAGACGGCCGTCAGGCCCGACTTCCGAAATTCCACGGTTGTCGCTTCCCCGGCCGGCTCGATCCTTGCCGGCTGCGCTGGAACCGCGGGAACTCGCACTGCATCGGGCTCAAGCAGCGTCGCCGGGCCGAAGAATTCGTAGGCAATGCGATACCTTGGCGCGCCAAGCTCGCGCAGCATGACGTAGATCGCCTGCATGAACGGCGGCGGGCCACAGAGGTAGAAATCATAGTCATCGATCGGCAGCAGACGCTGCAGCACGTCCCGCGAAATCATGCCTTCGCTATGGAAGCGCTGCTCGGCCTTGTCGCGCTCGGACGGGTGCCGGTAGCAGAAGTGTGCGGTCAGGCCGGGACGGGTCGAGACCAGGCCGGTCACCTCATCGCGCAAGGCATGCACATCGCCGTTGTCGCAGGCGTGAATGAAGACGGCACGGCGGTCCGGCAACGAAGCCAACGCATGCAGCATCGGCACCATCGGCGTCAGCCCGACGCCGCCGCTGAGCAGCACGACTGGACGGTTGCTGGCCTTGTCGAGCACGAAATCGCCGCGCGGCCCTTCCGCCTGAAGCACATCACCGACGTCGATACGGTCATGCAGGAAGCACGAGCTTATCCCATCGGGAAGCCCCGGCCCGGGTGCTGCCTCACGCTTCACACTGATCCGATAGGAAGCGCTGTCTGGGGAACAGGAGATACTGTAGTTGCGCAGCACATATCCCCTTTCGCCGGCGGCCTCCCGCGCTACCGGAATCCGGAACACCAGGAACTGGCCCGGCTGGAAGTCGCGCCAGTCCTGTGGATCGACCGGCTCGAGATGGAATGAAGTGATGAGGGCGCTTTCGCGCACCTTCGCGACCACTTTCAGGTCGCGAAGGTGCGCGAAAGCGCCCTCATCACTTCATTC
>NZ_RZQE01000431.1:0-5105 GCF_004022955.1 Mesorhizobium sp. M7A.F.Ca.US.002.01.1.1
GGCTGATCGCTTTCCGCTTCCTGCAGGGGCTTGGCGCCAGCGCCGGCATGGCCGTTCCGCGCGCCATCGTGCGCGACCTGCATACCGGCAATGAGGCTGCCAAGCTGATGTCCTTGCTGATGCTGGTATTTTCGGTGTCGCCGATCCTGGCGCCGCTGACCGGCAGCGTGATCATCGAGAATTTCGGCTGGCGTGCCGTGTTCTGGACGGTGACGGGCGCGGCTCTGCTGGCCACCATCCTTCTGGCGACCTCGCTCAAGGAGACGCGGCCGGTGGAAGATCGCGCCGGGTCCTCCTTCGGCACCGCGCTGTCGGCCTACCGCTTCCTGATGGGCGACCGTAACTTCCTCGGCCTGACGGCGATTGCCGGCTTCGGCATTGCCAGCTTCTTCGTCTATCTGTCGAGCTCGTCGTTCATCCTGATCGACCATTACGGCCTGTCGCCTTCGGTCTACAGCGTGTTCTTCTCGATCAACGCGGTCGCCTTCATCGGCATGTCGCAGATGACGGGGCTGCTGGCCGAGCGCTTCGGCCTGCGACGCGTGGTGCGCGTCGCGGTGACCGGCTATGCCACGACGATGGTGGTGCTGTTCGCGGTGATGGCGACGGGCATCGACCGGCTCGACGTGATGGCGGCGCTGCTGTTCGTCGGCTACGGCTTCCTTGGTCTGGTCATTCCGACCACGTCGGTGCTGGCCATGGAAGAGCATGGCGAGATTGCCGGCACGGCGTCAGCGCTGATGGGCACGCTGCATTTCGCCATCGGCGCACTGGCCATGGGTGTTGCCGGCGTGTTCTTCGACGGTACGCCGCTGCCGATGGTGGCCGGCATCACGCTCTGCGCGGTGATTTCCTTCACGCTGGCCAAGGTCACGCTCGGCCGCTCTCGCGAGGCCGTCGAGGCGCCGGCCGAGTAGTAGACTTTCGATGAGAACGAAGGGGCCGGCTCATGCCGGCCTCTTTGCCATTGGGCGCGGACAGTTCCGTCCGAAAGGCGTTGACGACGCCCGGTTTCGGCTGTAGCAGCGATGGTCATGATGATCGCAACGGCTCTCGTGGTGGTAGGAAAGCGCATGGGCAGGATGGTGTAACCATCCGGCGATAGCCACCCATGCGCGGTAAACAGGCTCCTGACGGGGCCTTTTTTTATGCCCGAAATCCGGGCGATGCCCCGTCAATCATCCTCATCACGCAATACACCACGGATCAGAACCATGACGGGCGAGAACCCTATTCAAACCGCGAGCAAGCGCATGACAGGCGCGGAGATCGTTCTCCACGCACTCAGAGACAATGGCGTAGAGCATGTCTTCGGCTATCCTGGCGCCGCCTTGCTGCCGATCTACGACGAGATATTCCAACAGGATGACATCAAGCATATCCTCGTGCGCCATGAGCAAGGTGCGGGCCATGCCGCCGAAGGCTATGCACGGTCTACGGGCAAGGTCGGCGTCATGCTCGTCACATCCGGTCCAGGCACGACAAATGCGGTAACGCCACTGCAGGATGCGCTTATGGATTCGGTGCCGATCGTCTGCCTGACAGGACAGGTGCCGACAACGCTGATCGGCTCCGATGCCTTTCAGGAATGCGACACGGTCGGTATTACGTGGCCCTGCACCAAGCACAATTCGTTGGTCAAGGACGTCAACGAACTGGCGTCAACGATCCACAGGGCTTTTCACATCGCCAAGTCCGGACGACCGGGACCTGTCCTCGTCGACATGCCAAAGGACGTCCTGTTTGCCACCGGCGTGTACACGCCGCCCTCGGATGCTGCTGCACTGAAGAGCTGTCGGCCGACGGTGGAGAGCGACATCAACGAGATCGGCAAGGCGATAGAGTTGATGGCCAATGCCCGTCGTCCAGTCATTTATACCGGCGGTGGCATCGTCAATTCCGGCATGGAGGCATCGAGACTGCTGCGGGAGCTTGTCGAACTGACTGATTTCCCGATCACTTCGACCCTCATGGGGCTTGGCGCATATCCGGCATCCGGCAAGAACTGGCTGAAAATGGTCGGCCTGCACGGATCGTACGAGGCGAACATGGCCATGCATGAGTGCGACGTTATGCTCTGCATCGGCGCCCGCTTTGACGATCGCGTGACTTCGCGCGTGGAGGCTTTTTCACCGAGCTCAAGGAAGATCCATGTCGATATCGATCCCTCCTCGATCAACAAGACCGTCCGTGCCGACGTCGGCATCCAGGGCGATGCCGGCAAGGTGGTGGACAGCCTGGTTCGCTCATGGCGTGCGCTGCCGCAAAACCCTGACAGAAGGCGCCTCGACGAATGGTGGAAAAAGATCGCGCGCTGGCGCGGGCGCAACTCCTTCTCTTACGAGATGAGCAACGAGGTGATCATGCCGCAATATGCGGTCGAGCGTCTCTACGCGCTGACGAAGGATCGCGACACCTACATTACGACCGAAGTTGGCCAGCATCAGATGTGGGCGGCCCAGTTCTACGGTTTCGAAAAGCCGCGTCGCTGGATGACGTCGGGCGGCCTTGGTACGATGGGCTATGGCTTGCCGGCGGCATTGGGCGTGCAGATCGCGCACCCGGAAAGCCTCGTCATCGATATTGCCGGCGACGCATCTGTCCAGATGACGATGAAAGAGATGTCGGCGGCGGTTCAGTACAATGCGCCTATCAAGATATTCATCTTGAACAACTCTTACATGGGCATGGTTCGCCAGTGGCAGCAAATGCTTCACGGAAACCGGCTTGCGCATTCCTATTCCGAAACTTTGCCCGATTTCGTCAAACTGGCTGAAGCGTTCGGTGCGGTCGGCATACGTTGTGAGAAGCCGGCCGACCTCGATGACGCGATTCAGGAAATGATCGATGTAAACCGGCCGGTGCTCTTCGACTGCCGTGTTGCCGAACTCGCCAATTGCCTTCCGATGATCCGGACGGGCAGAGCCCATAATGAGATGCTCTTGCCCGGCGAGACCTTCGCCAGTGCAACCGATGAGATCGGCCAGGGACTGGTATAGACCCCAGAGCGGGATGCATTCGAATTGAATCGTGCATCCCGCTCGATTGCGTCCGACTTCAAGGCTACAGCCCGGTTTGCGCCAGCACGAAGCGCAGCCGCGCCTCGACGGGGGCCAGCGGCAACGGAACCATCTCATAGCCCAGTTCCGTGTAGACGCCGACCAGCGCATGGTGGGTGCGCTCGGCCTCGTCGAGCGTCTGCTTGCGCTCTTTGTCCTGCGCGAAGATCTCCGGCCAAAGCGGGGCGACGAAGACGCGCCGATGATAGCGGAAGCGCTCTGCGGCAGCGTGGGCGTGTTCGGGTATCGGCAGGCCGCTCAGCCTGAGATAGCCGAGCGTGTCCGGAACGCCGCGATCGAAAAAAACAGGACGCCCGGTCTGTTCTTGCGCAATTTGATACGAGCGCATCTCCCATGACAGCATCAACTCGGCGTACAGGGCGCGATCGTGCCAAGGCAAAGCGGGTCCGCCAATGGCGGACTGGTCGCGGATAATGCCGCGGCCGGCTTCCACCGAGGCGGCAAAGCCTGCGTGGCGCAGGGCTTCGATCAGGGTGGTCTTGCCGGATCCGGGACCGCCGGTCAGCACGAAGAATCGATCGGAATCGTTTTGCATGTTTTGTCCATGGCGAGGGAGCACGCGGCAGGGCGCGTTCGCGGCGGAACTGCCGTCGCGCATGCTGGATATCGGAGGAGGGGAGAAGTGGAGGTTTCTGTTGCCAGGTACCTCCGAACCCCGCCTAGAAGTGCGAACCTCTAGGGCTTGATTTGAAGCTATCGCACCGCTTACGCGGCGAGACGTGCTTCCGCATAGTTGTCATTTGCAACTACAGGTTTAGCCCGATGACGGTGGTACCATGCCGGGCAAAAGTACGATCTTTACACCTTCGTCGATCCTATTTCGCCCCCAGCAAAAACCGCTCTGTCGTCAACAGCGGCTTTTGGTGGAGGCGCCGGGTACCGCCCCCGGGTCCGAACGGCTTATTTCATCGCCCATTTATCGCCATAGTCGGTCAAGCCGACAAACCGAATATAGGGGGCGATCGCAGGAAATGAAAGGCCGCAATGGCACTTTGTCCCCGTGTCAAAACCGCAAGTCCGAAGGGTTGACTTGAGCGCGGTCTCAACCGAAGCTTTGCCACGGTGAGGAGTTATCGACATAGCGCACAAGTTGCAGCAGCGCCACAGCCCTCATCGATCGGATCCGTGGCGCCGACGAGGGGAATTTTGATGGCCGACTATCTTGCAGACGTGAAGAAATACGATGCCTCGGCGAGTGCCGACGTGGTCGACAAAATCGTGAAGCATCTTGGCATTGCGCTTCGGAACCGCGATTCCTCGCTGGTGTCTTGCACCGATCCGAAGGAACTGGAGCGCGTCAAGGCTGGCTGGGTTGCCAAGAAGCTCGGCATATCGGACGACAGCAAGGCCGACGCTTCGATCGAGAAGGTCTGCAAGGCGATGGCCGCCGACAATACCAAGAACCGGGTTACCTTCTACTACCTGGTTGCCAAGGACCTGGGTAAGCTCGGCTCCCTCTGACGGCCGCGCTTCAATTCGCCGGGCTGGCGCGGTCCATGCGCCAGCCGGTGATGTTGTTGGGGACTGACTGGCTTCGGGCATGGCTTGCGCGCTGCTTTGTGGTGTTCGATCGCCCGTCTGTCAGTTATGATGGCTGGACAACCGAATCGAGCCGGAACCGATGCGCCAGTATCTCGACCTCCTGCAGCACGTGCTGGACAACGGCGCCGACCGCGGCGACCGCACCGGCACCGGAACGCGCTCCGTCTTCGGCTACCAGATGCGTTTCGACCTGGCGCGCGGCTTTCCCGTCACCACAACCAAGAAGCTGCATCTCAAGTCGATCATCCATGAGCTTCTGTGGTTCCTGGCCGGCGACACCAACATCAAATATCTCACCGACCATGGCGTCTCGATCTGGGACGAATGGGCCGACGAGAATGGCGATCTCGGCCCGGTCTACGGCAAGCAGTGGCGTTCCTGGCCGGACGGCCATGGCGGCTCGATCGACCAGATCGCGAATCTTCTCAAGGAGATACGCAGAAATCCTCAATCGCGGCGGCTGATTGTTTCGGCATGGAACCC
>NZ_RZQE01000432.1:0-5096 GCF_004022955.1 Mesorhizobium sp. M7A.F.Ca.US.002.01.1.1
GCCCTCAATGTGATCAACGCCATAGCCGCCGACGCCGGGCCGCAAAAGGCGCTTTCAGCCTCACCCACGACCACCCATCTGGCCAGCTCTGTTGCCGTTCCGACACATGTGTTGAAGATCGAACTTCACCCTGCCGAACTCGGCATGGTGACGGCCAATCTTCGCCTCTCCGGGGAACAACTTTCGATTGAGCTGAAGCCTGAAACACACGATGCCTATCGTCGGCTGTCGGCCGACAGCGAGGCCATCGTCAAGTCGCTGCGAGGGCTCGGCTTCGAGGTTGACAAGGTCACGATAATGCAACCTTCGGTAGCAGTTCCCGCTACAACCCGGACGGATGCAACCGCTCCCTTGGCGGCCGCAACAGGCCGCGATCCAGCATCCTTTCAACCGGGGAATTCGGGCGGCGGCAATGGTGGAGCCGGCGGCCAGCAACCGGGTCAGCAATCCTCAGGGAACCGCAACGATGACGCGCAGGACTACGGCCGCGGCACTTCGCCTTCTCGCGAGCGCGCTGGCGGCGATATCTTTATCTAGCGCGGTAACAGCTGCCGCAGCCACGACCAACCCTTGCGAGCCGGAAATCCTGCGCGCCGCCGACCGCTATGGCGTTCCCGCCGGCATCCTTTATGCCGTTGGCCTGACGGAGACCGGCAACAAGGGCAGCCTTCAACCCAACGCTTTGAATATAGAGGGAAAAGCAGTCTTTCCCAGGAGCCGGACCGAGGCCCTTGCCGCCTTCGCCAATGCCCGGCGCGAGGGCAAGACCCTGATCGATCTGGGCTGCATGCAGATCAACCACCACTACCACGCATCGCATTTTCGCAGCGTCGAGGACATGCTCGACCCACGTCAGAACGTCGACTATGCGGCGCGCTTCCTGGCCAGCCTTCATGCCCGTCACGAGACCTGGTCGATGGCCGTGGCCCGCTATCATGCCGGCCCCGACAATGACCCGGCGCAGAAGATCTATGTCTGCCGTGTCATTGCCAACATGGTCGCCACCGGCTTTGGAAAATGGACCGCGAACGCCCGCGGATTCTGCAACCCATAAGCGCATTTCCCATTACTAATAGACCTGCCACACAACCCCGAATTGTTGTTCTGGCCTGGCCAAGACTTGGCGCCGAATGCGTATCTGGCTGCACGCTAATGCAACCGATACGATTCCAGACTCCCAAGAAACTAGCTATAAGAAATGACGGTTGTTCAGGATTCTCGCCAGCGGATAGGCCTCTCTTCACGGGGCAAATGATTTGATTCGGAAGGCGGGGCCGATGATTGTGATCGTTGACGAGCGCGAGCTCGTAACAGAGGGATACAATTCACTTTTCGATCGTGAGGGCATCGCCTGTGCAGGCTTTGCATCCGGCGAATTCGGTGAGTGGGTGAATTCGGCCGCCGACACCGATCTGCGCTCGGTCAGGGCCTTCCTCATCGGCGATTGCCGCGAAGGTTCCATCTCTCCGCGCCAGATCCGCGACCGCACCGGCGCCCCGGTGATTGCGCTGAGCGAACAGCATTCGCTGGAGAACACGCTGCGGTTGTTCGAGAGCGGCGTCGATGACGTCATTCGCAAGCCCGTCCATATCCGTGAGATCCTGGCCCGCATCACCGCGATCCGCCGCCGCGCCCAGGAAGACGTCGCCTACACCGAGATCGGCGCCATGCGCATCTTCATGGACGGCCGCGACCCCGAGATCGACGGTCAGCCCCTCCCCCTGCCGCGCCGCGAGCGCCGCATCCTCGAATATCTGGCGAGCAATCGCGGGCGCCGGGTCACCAAGACCCAGGTCTTCAACGCCATCTACGGCATCTTCGACGAAGAGGTCGAGGAGAACGTGGTGGAGAGCCACATCAGCAAACTGCGCAAGAAGCTGCGCGAGAAGCTGGGCACCGACCCGATCGATTCCAAGCGTTTCCTCGGCTACCGGCTCGTCTTCTGATGCAGCGCCGCGCCAGCCTCGCGCAAGAAAACATGCGTAGCCTCGCAGCCAGCAGCATGGACACAGCGGAGACGTTTCGATGAGCCTCTATGGAATGATGCGGACCGGCGTTTCCGGCATGAACGCGCAGGCAAACCGCCTGTCGACGGTCGCCGACAACATCGCCAATTCAGATACCACGGGTTACAAGCGGTCCTCCGCCGAATTTTCGACGCTGGTCATGCCGTCGACCGGTGGCGCCTACAATTCCGGCGGCGTCACCACGACGATCCGTCAGGCGGTCAGCGATCCGGGCGTGCTTCAGTACACGACCTCGGTTTCCGACCTTGCCGTCAGCGGCGATGGCTTCTTTGTCGTTCAGGATCCGAGCGGTACCCCCTATCTGACCCGAGCCGGCGCTTTCGTTCCCGACGGTCAGGGCAGGCTTGTCAACTCGGCCGGTTTCCAGCTGATGGCCTACAGTTACGAGAACGGCGTACCGGCAGCGACGGTCAACGGCTTCGAGGGATTGGTCCCGGTTGTCATCTCCGACCAGGGCATGACCGCAACGCCGAGCACCGAGGGCAGCTTTGCCGGCAACCTGCCGGCGGGTGCGACCCCGGTCGCGACCGCCAATCTGCCCGCCGCCAACGCTGCGACCGCGCAATACACGTCGAAATCCTCCATGGTCGCCTACGACAATCTCGGCAACAAGAAGCTGCTCGACGTCTATTTCACCAACACCGGCGCCGGCACCTGGCAGGTGGCGGTCTTCGATCAGTCGAAGGCCACCGCTGGAACATCGTTCCCCTACACCGCCGGCGGCTTGCTGGGCTCGGCCAACCTGACCTTCGACACCACCACCGGCAAGCTCACCGGCACGCCCACCAACGTTTCATTTACTGTGCCGAACGGCGCCACCCTCAATCTCGATCTGTCGGCGCTGACCCAGCTTGGCACCGGCTTCACGGTTTCCGACGCCCAGGTCAACGGCAACGCACCGAGCACCATCGACAAGGTCCAGATCAGCAAGGACGGCACCATCTACGCTCAGTACAAGGACGGCTCGACCAAGCCGCTCTACAAGATCCCGCTCGCCGACGTACAGAGCCCGGACCAGCTCAAGGCGCTGCCTGGCAACGTCTATTCGCAAGGCACCGAGTCCGGCGCGGTTCGTGTCGGCTTTGCCAATGAAGGCAAGCTCGGCTCCATCATCTCCGGCGCGCTCGAGAATTCCAACGTCGATATCGCCGAAGAACTGACCAACATGATCGCGGCGCAGCGCAGCTACACCGCCAATTCGAAAGTCTTCCAGACCGGTTCCGATCTGATGGACGTCCTTGTCAACCTGAAGAGATAAGACGGGCGTCGCCCGCGAAAGACCCGCATGTCACTGTCTACCGCATTGAGTATCGCCCAGTCGGCGCTTATGAACACCGCGCGACAGACCAGCGTTGTCTCGCGCAATGTCGCCGACGCCTCCAACCCGGACTATTCGCGGCGCCAGGCCGTCGTCACCAGCACGGCGCCGGGTGCGCGCTCGGTCGATATCCAGCGCGCAGCCAACGAGCTTCTGTTTCGCCAGAATCTCGCCGCGCTATCGGCCTGGAGCGGCCAGAACGCTCTCTACAACGGCATGGATCAGTTGGGTGTTGCGGTCAATGGCGTCGACAATGCGTCCTCGCCCTCGACTGCGATCGCCAACCTGCAGCAGGCGCTGCAGCTCTACGCCACCTCGCCGTCGAATCAGAACCTCGGCGCCTCCGTCATCGACGCCGCCAAACAGGTCGTGCGCTCGCTCAATGAGGGCTCCAAGGCAGTCCAGGATTTCCGCACCCAGACCGACGGTCAGATTGCCACCGCCGTCGACGACCTGAACTCGCTGCTCGGCCAATTCCAGGATGCCAACACGGCCGTCATGTCCGGAACCCGTTCCGGCACCGACGTTTCCGATGCGCTCGACCAGCGCGATGCGCTTTTGAAGAAGATTTCGAACTATGTCCCGGTGTCGACCTTCACGCGAGGCGACAATGACATGGTCATCACCACCGGCGACGGCACGACCTTGTTCGAGACGATACCGCGCACGGTCACCTTCGCGGCGTCGGCAGGCTATACCGCGGGTGCCGCCGGCAATGCCGTCTACATCGACAATGTGCCGATCTCGGCGGGAGCCGGTGGCAACACCAGCGCCAGCGGCACGCTTGCCGGCCTGCTGCAATTGCGCGACGGCGTCGCCTCGACCATGCAGAGCCAGCTCGACGAGACCGCGCGTGGCCTGATCACAGCCTTTGCCGAGACCGCACCCTCGATGGCCAACGCCGCCGGCCTGTTCACCTGGTCTGGTGCGCCGGCCGTGCCGGCGGCCGGCACGCTGGTCAACGGCCTTGCCGCGTCCATCAGCGTCAATGCAGCGATGGACCCGGGCACCGGCGGCAACCCGATGCTGCTGCGCGACGGCGGTGCCAACGGTGCGGCCTACGTCGCCAACACGGGCGGTGGCGCGTCCTATTCCACCCTTCTGGTTGCCTATGGCGACCGGCTCGACCAGCCGATGATTTTCGACCCCGCCGCCGGGGTTTCGGCAACGTCCAGCGTGTCCGATTACGCCGCCAGTTCGATCGGCTGGTTCGAGGGCGTGCGCCAGCAGGCTTCGACCGCCTCCGACGCCAAGGAAGCGCTGGCGTCGCGCAGCGCCGAGGCGCTGTCCAACGCGACCGGGGTCAATGTCGACCAGGAAATGTCGCTGCTGCTCGACCTCGAACACACCTACCAGGCGTCGGCCCGGATGATGAAAACCGTCGACGACATGATGACGGCCTTGCTCAACGCGGTGGGATAATTCCATGACTTCAGTCTCCTCGGCCGCAATCTCCAATGCCATGCGCTCCCAGCAGATGCGCATGCAGGCCGAACTCGTCAAAGCCACGAAAGAATCCTCGACGGGCAGGGTCGCCGACGTCGGCCTGGCTCTCGGCGGGCGCACCACCCAGGCCGTCACTTTCCAGCGCGATCTTGACCGGCTCAACGTCATCATCGATTCCAACGGCCTGGTCGGCGCCCGGCTCTCCTCGACGCAGACCTCGCTTGGTCAACTCTCGACCGCCGCTCAGACGTTCCTGTCCGCCCTGACCACCGCCTCCTCAAGCGACTCGTCCAACAGCCTCACCC
>NZ_RZQE01000433.1:0-5085 GCF_004022955.1 Mesorhizobium sp. M7A.F.Ca.US.002.01.1.1
GTGCAGACCCAGGGACCGCCCTTCTCGCTGGTCGGCGCCAATGGCGAACGCACCGGCAGTTCGGTCGAACTGGCCGAACTGATGGCCAAGGAAATGGGAGTGAAAATCACCTTCCTCGACTTCGACTGGGATGGTTTGATCCCGGCGCTGCTGTCGGGCAAGGCCGACCTGCTGGTCGCCGACATGACACCGACGCTGGCGCGCGGCATGAAGGTCGCCTTCACCACGCCTTACATGTACACGGGCAGCACCGTCTTCACCAAGGCCGACAGCAAGTTCAAGACCACCGAGGACTGCAAAGCCAAGGGCACCAAGATCGCCGTGCTGCTCGGCGCCACCGGCGAGAAGGAAGCCAAGAAAGCCTTCCCCGATGCCGACATCAAGAGCTACAAGGGTGGCGGTCCGCTGCTGCTCGACGCCGTCAACAACGGCCAGGCCGACTGCGGCGTCAACGACGTCTCGGCGGTCAAAGGCCAGTCGACCGCCTATCCGGCCGGCACCTTCACCATCATGCCGGACCTTCTGTCGAAGGAGCCGCTTGCCTTCGCCACCCGCTATGATGAGCCGGACCTGTTGATCTGGATGAACCTGTTCCTCAACCAGGTCACTATCGACGGCCGCCTGCAGAAGAACCTCGACTACTGGGTCAATTCCGACGCCTGGAAGAAGGATCACTAAGCAGCGATAAATCCAGGCGGTTTCGCGCGCATCTTAAACGCCGCGAAGCCGCCCGGAATTTCGTTTCATCTGTCGTTTCCTGCGCTCTGGGGATTTCACCCAACGATGCTCGAAAATTTCAGTTTCCGCACCATCGTCGAATACCTGCCGTTGTTCGGACAGGGCCTGGTCACGACCGTTTGGCTGTCGGCGCTGTCCTTTGTCGGCGCGCTCATCGTCGGCATCGTGCTGTGCGCCATGAATCTGCAGCGCGGCTGGCTGTTTCGCGCCCCAGCCAAGGCCTATATCGATGCGGTGCGTGCCACGCCCTTGCTGGCGCAGCTCTATTTTCTTTATTTCGGCCTGCCCCGGCTCGGCTTCGTTCTGCCGGAACTCGTCGTCGGCATCCTCGCGTTGTCGCTGAACAGCGGCGCCTATATCGCTGAAATCATTCGCGCCGGCATCCTGTCGATCCCGCGCGGCCAGGTCGAGGCCAGCGTCGCTTCGGGCATGACCTATGTCCAGCGCATGCGCCTTGTCGTCCTGCCGCAAGCCTTCAAGGTGACGATCCCGCCGCTGCTCGGCCAAGCGATCGTGCTGGTCAAGGATTCCGCCCTTCTGTCGCTGATCTCTGTTTCGGAACTGACACGCGCCGGTCAATTGCTCGCCTCCGACCGCTTCATGCCGGCGGAAGGCTTCCTCACCATCGCCGCCTTCTATCTGCTGCTCTATTACGGCCTGAAAGGGCTGGCTGGGCTCTCCAGCCGCTGGCTCGGCACAGCGGGGGCGCGGACATGATCTGGCAACAACTGCAAAGCCTCGCCGGCTCCTATCCACTGGCCCTGCGCGGCCTCGGCATGACCGTGTTGCTGTCGCTGATCAGCCTGGTGCTCGGCACGCTGCTCGGCTTCGGCCTCGGCATCCTGCGCACCGGCGGCAACCGTCTGATCTCGGGCTTGATCGGCGCCTGGGTCGACCTGATCCGCGGCACGCCGTTCCTGGTGCAGATCTTCCTGATCTTCTTCATCCTGCCGGAGTTCGGCATCGAGCTCGACGCCTTCACCGCCGGCATCATCGCGCTGACCAATCTGGCTGCCTGCTTCATCTGCGAGATCGTCGTCGCCGGCATCCGCTCGGTACCGACCGGCCAGGTCGAGGCGGCACTGGCGTCCGGCCTGTCGCGCTGGCAGCGCATGCGCCAGGTGGTGCTGCCGCAGGCCATGCGCATCGTGCTGCCGCCGCTGGTCGGGCAATATGTGCTGCTGATCAAGGATTCTTCCGTCGTCTCGGCCATCGGCCTCACCGACCTCACCCGCGTCGGCTGGCTGGTGGTGCAGCGTGTGCCCAACGGCCTGCTGGTCTTCTTCCTTGTCGGCGCCGGCTATTTCATCGTCTGCTATCCGCTGATCATGCTGGCCCGCCGGCTGGAGCAGCGCATGGGCGCGGCGCATGGCGAGGTGCAGTTGTGACTTCCAACCTCAAAGGTCCAGAAAACATGACCAAAACGGGCCTTGCCAAAACCGGCATGATCGACTTTCGCGGCGTCAACAAATGGTTCGGCTCGCTCAACGTGCTCAAGGACATCACGCTCAGCGTCGAACCGCGCGAAGTGGTCGTCGTCTGCGGCCCGAGCGGCTCGGGCAAAAGCACTCTGATCCGCTGCGTCAACGGCCTGGAGGCGATCAAGGACGGCGACCTCGTCGTCGACGGCCAGCGGCTCGGCGATCCCGCCACCAACATGACGCAACTGCGCACCGAGATCGGCTTCGTCTTCCAGTCGTTCAACCTCTATCCGCACAAGACGGCACTCGAAAACGTCACGCTCGCCCCAATCCATGTCCGCAAGATCCCGCGCGCCGAGGCTGAAAAAGCAGGCCGCGAATTGCTGGCCAAGGTTGGCCTCGCCGACAAGGTCAATGCCTATCCCGCACAGCTCTCCGGCGGCCAGCAGCAGCGCGTGGCGATCGCGCGTTGCCTCGGCATGCGGCCCAAGATCATGCTGTTCGACGAGCCGACCTCGGCGCTCGACCCCGAGATGATCTCCGAAGTGCTCGACGTCATGGTGGCGGTCGCCGAGGAAGGCATGACCATGATGGTGGTGACGCACGAGATGGGCTTTGCCCGCAAGGTCGCCCAGCGCGTGGTGTTCATGGACGCCGGCGCCATCGTCGAAAGCGGCACGCCCGACGAGTTCTTCTCACACCCCAAGACCGACCGCAGCCGCGCTTTCCTGAGCAAGATTCTGCGGCACTAAAGGCGGGCGGTCAGGTCGCCTCTTCCGCGCTGCCGCCAATCGCAAACGCTGCCGGGCCGCCGCGCCGCCTGAGCAGCGCGATGGCGAGGAAGGCGATGACGCCGCTCGCGGCGACGACCACCAGCACCCACAGGGAATTGGCGACCGATGTCCGCGCCATCATGAAGGCGAGCGCGAACGGCGCGAAGGCCGAGGTGAACTGACGGGCGGCGCTCGCCCATCCCAGCCGCGCGCCATAGCCTTCGCGGCCGAAGAGTTCGAGCGGCAAGGTGCCGCCGACGATGCTGGTGAGGCCGGAGCCGAGGCCGAACAGGAATACGAACACGAAGGCGCCGGGCAGCCATGGCGTGGTCAGCAACAGCGCACACAGCCCGGCCGTGAGCAGTGACGCGGCAATGACGGCAAGGTGCGTCTGCTGCAGCCGCCCGCCAAACAGCATGTTGATCAACCGGCTAGCGACCTGCGCCGGCCCGAACAGGGTCGAGACGAAGAGGCCTGCGGTGCCGAGCCCAAGGGCCGCCGTCAGCGGCACCATGTGGATGAGGATCGCCGACAGCACGAAGCCTTCGGTGGCGAACCCCGCCAGCATCAGCAGGAATGCGGCCCGGCCGCGCCGCGCATCGAGCGGCATTCCCGCTTCATGGGGGGCGGAACCGCGCTCATGCGGCGTGACCGTTGCGTGGCGACGCGACAGGCGCATCAGCCAGGCGTGGATCGGCAGGCATAGGCCGAGATTGAGAGCGGCGAACAAAAGGTAGACCTCGCGCCATGTGAGATGCGCATGCAGCGCCGAGGTCAGCGGCCAGAACAGGGTAGAGGCAAACCCGGCGATCAGCGTCAGATGGGTGATGCTGCGTTGCGGCCGGGGAACCCCGACCTGCACGATCGCCACGAAGGCAGCGCTGTAGAGGACGAAGCTGGAGGCCAGTTCCATCGCCAGCAATCCCAGAACGAAGCTCACGCGGCCGGGTGCGACGGCGCACAGCGCCAGCGCCACAGCCGCCGCGACCGAGCCGACGGTCATGATGCGGCCGGCGCCGAAGCGGTCGGCCCACCGCCCGGCAGTCGGCGCGAACAGGCTGCCGGCAAACAGCGAGGCCGACAGGGCTGCGAATACCCAGCCTTCCGTGAGCCCGAACTCGCGTGCCATTGCCGGCGCCAGGATCGAGAAGCTGTAATAGAGCGTGCCGTAGCCGATGATCTGGGTCAGCCCAAGCGCCCAGATCGCCTTGCGCAGGACGGATCGTTCAGGCATCGACGCCGGCCGCCATATTCTCTCGCGTCTCGGTGGCCGGCGCGGTTGCGCAGCCGCAACCCGACGCGCCCGTTGCCTTGGCGTCCGCATCCCTGACGCAGCAGGCATCGACAGCGGCGGGAGCAGGCCCGCCACAGCAGCCGGCGCTTTCCGATACCGTCGCGACACCGACGGCACTGCACACGCCGGTCTCCGGCAGCACCAGCCGCACCTCGCGGGCCGCGGCATGGTCTCCGGCAATATCGGCCACCACCGAGCGGACCTGCTCGTAGCCGGTCGCCATCAGGAAGGTCGGGGCACGGCCGTAGGATTTCGAGCCGACGATGGTGAAACCGGGTTCGGGCTGCGCGAGCTCCGCAATGCCATGCGCGGGAACCGTGCCGCATGAGTGGAAGTTCGGATCGATCAGCGGCGCCAGTGCCGGCGGCGCTTCGACGACGGGATCGAGCGCGATGCGGATTTCGTCGAGGAACGACAGGTCTGGCCTGAAGCCGGTGGTGACGACGATGCGGTCCACGGCCATGCTGAACGGCTTGCCCGCGAGGTGGGCGTCGACGGCAAGCTTCTCGCCTTGCGTCTCGATGCGGTCGACGGCGAAGCCCGCCAGCATGTTCAGCCTGCCGTCCGCCATCGCCTGCCTGGCGGCCAGCCCAAGCGCACCACGTTCCGGCAACTGGTCGTTCAGCCCGCCGCCGAGCAATCTCTCGATGTTGGCGTGCCGCAGCGCCCAGAAGATTTCGGTGCCAGGCGCGCCATCCTGCAACTCCATCAGCGCCAGCGCGACGTTGATGGCCGAGTGCCCGCCGCCGATGACCAGGATGCGCTTGCCCGCATAGTCTTCTCTCGCCTTGCCGACCACGTCGGGAATGCCATAGGCGATGCGTGCCGACGCCTTGTCTTCGCCGGCAACCGGCAGCCC
>NZ_RZQE01000434.1:0-5073 GCF_004022955.1 Mesorhizobium sp. M7A.F.Ca.US.002.01.1.1
AGCCGTCGACCGCGCTCGCAGTGAAGGTCGGCGGCGTGATCGTCGCCTGGCTCTGCCCGCCAGCCCCGCTGGCCTCGACCACCTCGGCGGGACCGACCGTCACTGCCGCCGTGATCGAAAGCGTCGGCCCGTCATCGTCGAAGTTGATGAAGGAGCCGACCTCTTCGCTATAGGCGTTGGTGCTCGTCGCCGAGAAATGGAACTCGGAGATGTCGCACCCTTCGTTTGCATCGACCCCCTTAACCGCCAGCCGATCCATTGGGCCGCTGGTGGTGACATCGACGGTGGTGGTGTTATCGAGCCCGGTGATGGTGACAGTATTCCCGGTCCCGGTGAGCCCGGTGACCGTGATGTTGCCGCTCCCCGTGGCATAGGTGCCATCGGCGGTGATGAGGGACGCATACCCCGATGTGCCCGTCAACTTGATCCCGGTGATGTCCACGGAGCTGGTCGCAGTGCCGTCAAAGAAGTCCGTGCCTTGTTCGTTGTTCGTAACGTTAAAGGCACTGACTTGGACGTCCACCCGCGCAGTCGGAGTAGAAGGTGTGATTTGGCTGATCGTGAACCCGGCCTGCGTGATGGTCTCGATATGGCCGCCGTACTGGATTTGCGAGGCACTACCTGCGTTCAGGTTTCCGCCGGTCACAAAATCGACCTGCAGAGTTTCGTTCGGATTGATGCTCTGGTTGTTGATGCCGAAGCCCTGTTCACTGACGTTGGCGGTGCCACCGTTCAAACCGATCACCAGAAGCTGCTTGGAAGCGTCATTGGCCGAATTGATCAGGTAGAAATCATTATTGCCGGGCGCGGCGGCCGAGCCTAAGAAACTGGCCACGCTGGTGCCCGTCACCGATGCGAACACCTTGTTGGTCAGATCGATGCGGTCGTCCGGGTTGGTCGCGTCCGGATTGAGCAATGGCACATACTCGACCGTGTACAGGTCCGCATTGGTGGCGCTGGTGTTGATCAGCGCAAGCGAGAAGGCGAGCGGCCCGGTTTCGGCGGGCTCGGCGGCTTGGTCAGAGGTGCCAATGACGCCGATCACGACCTTTGCATCCGTTGGGTCCTGGAACAGCCAGACATAATTGCCGTCCACCGTCCGGATGCCGCTGTTGATGCCGACGGTGGCGGAAAACGGCGTCCCGGAGGCGCTCTGCGTCAGAACGACCGAGGTGATGGTTTCCCCTGCGCTCGCCGAGGCCACCACGAAGTTGGCCTGGAAGGCGACTTCCGGTGAAGTCAGTCCGCCCGGAGCGTCGAGGCTCAGGAGATACTGCAGCGTGGTGTTGGTGATGTGCGGCGGGACGGACGGGTTAACATCATCGTCCTGAAGGCCGATGGTCTCGTCGATGATGATTTCTTGAGTTGTGATGTCGAGTGCCATGGAGATTCTCCCCTTTTTGAACGCACCAAGAAAAGGGGTTCCCCTCCCCAGATGCTGGATGCCCCTACCCGAGTGCACCCGCTGACCCGCTGAATTGCGGCCTTTAATCCTGCAATGTGCCGCCGGCGAAGAGGGCGCGTCCATTCCCGCTTCGATAGTATTGCGGTCAATGTCCGCACCTGATCGAACGATATATATCCTTCGATAGATCAGGCTGGCGGGCGCTGGGAGAGGCCGCGACGGCGCAAGGAAGATGCCGTCGGACGGCTTTCCGGCCGTTGCCTTGCGTACAATGTCCGTGAGAGGGGAGAGGGGCGGTCAGAGCAGGCCGGTTCGGCCCGTTCCTGGACGCTCGACGCCTTTGCCGTGCGTCATCCAGGCCAGTTCCGCCCTGCCGCCGAGATGCAGTTTCTCGTAGACGTGATGCAGGTGCATCTTCACCGTGCCTTCGGATAAATGCAGCCGCTGCGCGATGGTCTTGTTGCGCAGCCCGCGCGAGACGAGATCGGCGATCTCGGTCTCCCGCCCGGTCAGCCGGGACATTGGCTGCGGCTGCGAGCCAGGCATCAGCAGCTGCTGGACGATCTTGTTGTCGATCCACTTCTTGCCCGCCGCCACCGCATTCACGCATTCGATGAGAAAGCGGTGGCTGATGCCGTCCAGAAACAGGCCGTCGACATCGAGTGTCTGTATTTCCTTGACATCGAGCCTGCCGGTTGGCTGCACGATGAAGATGATGCCGAGAGCGCTGTTGCCGGCCTTCAGCCGTGAGGAAAGACCTGATGTCTGCTGGTCCGCGAGATCCACGCCGACGATGACGATATCAGGTTGATGGCGCTCCACATGAGCGAGAACGTCCACAGGGCGGCGACACTGGGCGACAACATCGTGTCCAGCCTTCTGCAACACCCATTCCAGACCGGCGAGATATACCCCCCGCGGGTCCGCGACAACCACTGTTGACATGCGAACACCGTCCGTAAAAAACGCAACGAACTTGGTTAAATACCCGTAAAATCAGGAAACCAGAGCCCACATCGATTGTCAAGGAATAGCTAATATACATATTGCTATAATCTACGACGGACCGGCGGGCTCCCTCGCAGCGTAGCAGGCCGGCTGACGATTCTGCGGAGGCGATGCTGGACCTGGTTGAAATGCCAGCATTCGATCGCACGATGATCCGCGGAATCGAAGTCGAAATCGCCGGACGTCTCACCGCACTCCTGGGTGAGAAATTTGGTAGCGCCAGCGCGCTACCGCCTTTCCCCCCACGCGTCGAGCTGCCAATTCAGGCTTCGATGCTACGGCTGAACGGGCCGAGCTTGTGCGGTGCGACGGCGTTACCTGGTCGACCGCAAGCGAGCATTTGCCGGTGAAGGCTGACAGCGAAAGCAATCCGACGGCGGCTTCAAATATTCAGGTTGAACTGCGGGTATGCCGTCGGCAACCGGGGGCATTCCGAAAAACGCTGCGAAGTGAAAGTCTCACCCAAGATACGGATGAGGCAAGAGACATCTGACTGAGCGGGTTGCTGCTCGCAGGAAGCCGTCCCTGCGGTCTGCGCTTGGATGGTTTCGTTTCCATGGCGCGAGGTGCGCTGTTCCTCACCCGTTGTCGTCGAATGTCGCAGCAAAGTGCCTTGCGACTGGGAGGAGACCTGGAATGAACGACATCAAATTCACGTCCGGCCTGAGCGTGGTGGCAGATGCCCATGTCGCCTTTCGCGGCACGCCCTTCGTCGAACGGACGGCGCCACTGAACCAGAACGCACTCTGGATGCGCTGGGACAGGAACATGGTCGTCGATTGCTACTCCGATATGGTCGAGGAACTGGCGGCTATCCGCAACAGGGTGGCCATGGGCGACATGTCACCACTGTCGAAATATGTCATTGCCGGTCCGGATGCCGAGAGGATGATGGATGCGCTCATCCCGCGCGACATCAAGAAGCTGCAGGTCGGCCAGATCTACTATGCACCGTGGTGCGACGAGAACGGCCATGTCGTCGGCGACGGTCTGGTTTTCCGCATGGACGAAACCACCTTCCGCGTTTCCGCCGATCCCGGCCTTTCCTGGTGGAAGCAGCATGCCGAAGGCCTCGACGTCCGTGTCACCGACATATCCGATAGCTACGGCATCCTCACCTTGCAGGGACCGCGTTCCCGCGAAGTGCTGGAGGCTGTCACCCAGTCCGTGCAGGAATTGCCGTTCTCTCGCTTGGCCATCGTCACAATTGCCGGCAGACGGGTCGAGATCCTGCGCCAGGGTTTTACCGGCGAGCATGGCTATGAATTGTGGGTCAAGGCGGATGACGGCGCCGCCGTGTGGGACGCGGTCGAGGCGGCAGGCAAGCCTTTTGGCATCCTTCCTGCCGGCGCCTGGGCGCTCGACATAGCACGTCTCGAAGCCGGGCTGCTGATCGTTGGCTACGACTATACAAGTGCCGGCCCAGACCATGGCGGCGCCAGCATTCAGGCAGCTGGAAAGTATCGTGCGTCGCCCTTCGACCTCGGCCTGGGCCGGCTGGTCGACTTTCGCAAGGCCGATTTCATCGGCAAGGCGGCGCTGCAGCGCATGTCGAACACGGGTGACCATCGCCAGCTCGTCGGGCTCGACATCGACTGGTCGCAAGCCCTCGACGGCAAGGGGCTTGAGAGCAATGCGCCCGGAAATCTGCGGCGCGTGCAGTGGTATCCGCTGAAAGCCTTTCGCGGCGGCAAGGAAGTTGGGCACGCCAGCAGCGTCGCCTGGTCACCTTCGACCGGCAGGATGATCGGCTTCGGCCATCTGCGGCGTGAGGCCGCCGAGACCGGCACCGAGCTCACGCTGAAGTGGAACAAGGATGGCGTGGCGGCCGATGTCAGGGCGCGTGTCGTGGCGCTGCCGTTCCTGTCGCTCAAACGCGCCGCCAACGGTTAGCGAAACGCTGTTTCAGAACTGAGAGTCCTGTCGTTGCATCCTCCCGTGACGACAAGCCGGGCAGCTGGTCTGCCCGGCTCCCATTGCCGCGGCCTACGGTGCCGCGAAATCGTGAAGCTGGTCGGGAGAGACCTGGAAAGATCATGAACGACATGCGCCAAGAGCTTATCCAGACGCGAGGTTCGGCTACATTTGTGTTCGACGCGGAGGTGTCGATCGAACTGGCACCGGCGCAGGCACCCACCTTTGCGCCACCAGCCGACTGCTTCCCGCTTGGCTCGCGCGTCTTTCTTACTCACCTTCCCGGCAAGCCCGAGGCTTTGCAAATCGAAGCAGCGCGCCGGATCAAGGAGTTGGGCTTTGTGCCGGTGCCACATCTGGGCGCGCGGAACTTCAATTCGGAGCAGGACTATATCGATCTTGTCACCGCCCACAGTCGAAACGGGATAAGCGAAGCGCTCTTTCTTGGCGGCAATCCGGCTCTCTTTCCGGGGCCGTTGGGAGAGGCAACCCAGTTGCTCGCCCATCCCGTGGTCAAAGACAGTGCGATACGAACCGCCTTCGTTGCCGGCTATCCGGAAGGGCATCCAAGCATCGTCGAAGCCGTGCTGACGGACGCATTGCGGCGCAAGCTCGACATCTGTGCCGAGCAGTCGCTGGAAGCCAGGGTCGTATCGCAATTCGCCTTCGATGGCGACATGATCGCCGCCTGGGCGAGCAGTCTGCATACGGCGCATCCCGGGCTGCCGGTTCATGTTGGTCTGGCC
>NZ_RZQE01000435.1:0-5060 GCF_004022955.1 Mesorhizobium sp. M7A.F.Ca.US.002.01.1.1
CCTATGGCCTTGCCGCCAAAGGCGACCAGGAACTGCCATTCCGCCTGGAGAACGGCGTCAAGGTGTTCGACCTCAGGCCCTCAGTGGTCCGCTGGCAGATCCTGCCCAATGTCGCGGTCGACGCCTATGCCTACAACGGCCAGATCCCCGGTCCGCGCATCCACATTCGCCAGGGCGATAAGGTTCGCATCGACGTCACCAACGACCTGCCTGAGGAGACCACGGTGCATTGGCACGGCATGATCCTGCCGAACCAGATGGATGGGCCCGCCGAGATCACCCAGCCGCCGATCGAGCCTGGGCAATCCTATTCCTACGAATTCACCGCGACCCAGCACGGGACCTATTTCTATCATCCGCATGCCAAGCCGGACCGTACCCAGGCGCTGGGGCTCTATGGGGCGCTGATCATCGACCCTGCCAATCCCGCCGACGAGGTTCAGGCTGACCACGACTATGTGATCGAACTTCAGGAATGGCTGGTGCGCGATGGACTGACCTATCCTTCGATGCCGATGGAAGGCGGTATGCCGAACTTCTTCACCATCAACGGCAAGGCCTATCCCGCAACCGACGCCATCCCCATGAAGGTGGGCGAGACGCTGAAGGTGCGTTTCATCGGCACCAATAATGGCTTCGTCCATCCCATGCATATCCATGGCGGACCCTTCGAGGTCGTCGCTCGTGACGGTGAGACGCTTCCTCCCTCGGCGCGCTTTCTGGCCGATACGATCAATGTCGGGCCAGGACAGCGCTATGACGTCGTCTGGAAGGCACGGCGTCCCGGCAAGTGGCTCATCCATTGCCACATCCCGCATCACACGACGAACAACAATGTCGAGGAAAAGGGCGGCGGCGGGCTGATGGTCGTGATCAACGTCGGTTAGATCTGCCACCCCCCTGTGGATTTACCTGTGTCATCCGGGTGCGCATTGTTGCGCGCTACTTCTTGATAATGGTTCCGTTGCGCAAGTCGAATGCTTCGGTACCGCGAGCCTGGCGGTAGAAATCATCCTGCAATTCACCCCATTCGCCGAGAAAGGCGCCGCAATTGCTGCAATGAATTGGCGTCGACTCGTTGGCGTCGTCGGGAATGTCCATTTGGATGGTCCCACAAGCCTTGCAATCGAGTTTGTCGTCCAGCCGTCGTCCCATTTCCCAATGATTGCGCATTTTCGACCATGAGCCAATTGTCGATTTCGTACCAAATCGCATCGACCATGGCTCATCGGTCAATCGCGAGAGTCAAAAAGGACGGCCAGACCCAGTTCCCGTGCCAGCTCGATGATCGTCTCCATCAATTCATCATCTGTATCCTGCAAATAAGGCGCGTCCCTGCGAGCGGCCTCTATCGCCGCTTTGACCGAAACGATGTCGCCGTATCGCGCACTTCGAAGCTCTTCTGCCAGAAACGCCTTGGCGGTACCGACAGGTCTTATTGCCCATCTGGCGATGCTCATGCGGCTCCCTCCCATGGTCACCTCAGCTTCATTTTGATCCTGTCCAAGGTGCAGATCAATCGATGGTACGATTCCGTACGGAGCTGCCCAACCGGTTGGAGACAGCCGTGTGACGAACGCCTTGGCCAGGTTTTCGGCGTCTCTCTGGGGTGAGTTGGGGCGAAATCGCCCGGTGGGACCGGCCTTGCGGAACCATCGCTCAGCATGGGGGTTTCTTCAAAATCTCCCTCGAAGAATGCAAGGAGCGACCATGCGCATGTTGACGATAGCTGTCGCGCTTTCCGGGGCGGTCACCATTCAGCCCGTCTACGCCCAAACTATCGGACCGCAGCTTCCCCAGGTAACGCCACCGCAGGGCGAAGCGCAGCCGGAGCTGGCGCCGCCCGATCCAGGCTCTGCCGGTTTGAATTTCACCGGCGTCGCCATTGTCGCCGTCGAGGATTTGCCGGACGAAATCAAGGCGCAGGCCGATGCCGTGATTAACCAGACCAGCGCCGAAGATTTGCTTCGCCTGCAAAGCTCCGTCGATGCCTCACCTCAGGCGACGTCGGCTTTGAGAGCGAATGGGCTCAATTCCTCGCAGGTTGTCGCTGCAAACATAGATGGCGATGGCACGCTGACGCTGATCATTCAGACGACGACTTGAGGCATCGAACCATACGCATCACTGAATCGACGAAATGCAGTCGCGGAGAGCAGCAATGGTCGAAGCCGCCGTTCGCAACTTCACCATCAATTTCGGGCCACAGCATCCCTCCGCCCATGGTGTTCTTCGGTTGGTGCTCGAACTGGACGGCGAGATCGTCGAGCGTGCCGATCCGCATATTGGCTTGCTCCATCGAGGCACCGAAAAACTCATAGAGCACAAGAACTATTTGCAAGCGCTGCCCTATTTCGATCGGCTCGACTATGTCGCGCCGATGAACCAGGAGCATGCGTTCTGCCTCGCCGCCGAAAAACTGCTCGACATAACAGTTCCAAAGCGTGGGCAGCTTGTCCGTGTTCTTTTTTGCGAAATTGGCCGGCTTCTGTCGCATCTCCTCAATGTCACGACCCAGGCCATGGATATCGGCGCCCTGACGCCGCCGCTTTGGGGATTTGCGGAGCGCGAGAAGCTGATGGTCTTTTACGAGCGCGCCTCCGGCGCTCGCATGCATGCGAATTACTTCAGAATCGGCGGCGTGCACCAGGATTTGCCTGCGAAGCTTCTCGACGACATCTGGGCTTTCTGCGATCCGTTCCTCAAAGTCTGTGACAACCTCGACGATCTGCTCACCGGCAGCCGCATCTTCAAGCAGCGCAATGTCGATGTTGGTGTGATCGGGCTGGATGATGCCTGGCGCTGGGGGTTTTCCGGCGTGATGGTACGCGGATCGGGCGCGGCATGGGATTTGCGCAAGGCACAGCCATACGAATGTTACCCTGACATGGATTTCGACATCCCCGTCGGCAAGAACGGAGACTGCTATGACCGTTATCTCGTCCGTATGGAGGAGATGCGCCAGTCGGTGCGGATCATGAAGCAATGCCTGGAAAAACTGCGGTCATCCGAAGGCCAGGGGCCGGTCGCGATTCCGAACCAGAAGATCACGCCGCCGCGGCGCGCCACGATGAAACGCTCTATGGAAGCGACCATCCAGCATTTCAAACTTTATACCGAGGGGCATCGCGTGCCGGCGGGAGAAGTCTACGCCGCGGTTGAAGCGCCAAAGGGAGAATTCGGCGTTTATCTGGTTTCTGACGGGGGCAACGTCCCTTACCGGTGCAAAATACGTGCGCCATCTTTCGCCCATCTGCAGGCGATGGATTTCCTGTCTCGAGGGCACATGATCGCCGACGTTGCCGCGATCATCGGGTCGCTCGACATCGTGTTTGGCGAGATAGATCGTTAGTCCTCGGCAGGTTGCGCGCTTGCCCCGCGATGCAGAAATTCCCTCTCATGCGTGGACGGGAGGCTCTTCATTCTCGTCGGGGTTGGGCAGCGGAGTCTCGTCCGGAAGCGTTTCCGGTTCGGGTTCCTCGATCGGCTCCGGCTTCCATGTTGGAGGCGGCACGGGCATATCGCGATTTGGGTCTGGCTGTCTTGGCTGTGGCATCTAACTATCTCCGTTCAGTTGGAACAACTCGTCCGCCGTGGCATGGTTCCTGGCAGAATCCAGCCATCGAGATCGTTGCGCCCTCAAGGCAGGCGCACGTTGGTCCGCCCACGGATGCCGGCGCAAAAGTTGCAGATCGTTCGGAACCGGTCGGATTTTCGAGCCGTTGTCGTCGAAATCGACCAAGGAGAAGCGTGATGAAGGACAAGTCAGGAGATATCGACCATACACTGCCGCAAGTCGCCATCGACGATCAGCAGGTGCGACAACTGGCCGCCACGACCGATTTGCCGTCCAGGCAGGCACGCGAACTGGTGCGCCGTCACGGCAACGATCCCCGCAAGCTGGAAGAGTTGGCGAGATCGATCAACGCCACCAACTGAGTCCAGGCCAATGGGCATCGACGGCGCAAGCCGTTGGCATCAGATTTCCAGCAAGGCGTAGGGGCGGCCGCCAGGCTTGGCCACATGCATGGCGACGTTGTAGACCTTGGCTCCGCCAGGCGTTTGGCCTTCGTAAGAACCGCGATGTGCATGACCGTGCACGACAGCACTGACCTGAAATCGATCGATCGTTTCGGCCAGACGTGAAGAGCCCAGAAACGGAAATATTTCCAGCGGTTCTCCCGCGACGGTGTCGGCAATCGGCGCGTAGTGAAGGATCACCAGCGTGCGCTTGGCCCGCACCTGGCGCATCGCATTTTCAAGTCGCATTGCCTCGTTCACGCTTTCCGCGACCATCGTCTTGATCGCCGGTTCCCCGAATGAGCCGAGCATGCGTGACCCGAAGCCGCCTATGAATCCCTTCACGCCGACAAAACCGACCTCCTCGATTTCGACTGTCTGCCCGTCGAGGAGGTGAACATGCGCCTGCCGCAGGATCTTCGTGACGTCTTCCACCGCACCGGACTCGTAGTCATGATTGCCGAGGACTGCCACAACCGGGATCGAGCAGTTGCGCAGATCCTCGGCCAGCATCTCCGCTTCACGAGGCTTGCCGAGATTGGTCAGATCTCCCGTGAGAACGAGAATGTCCGCTTCGCTCGATATCTCGCCGAAGAGGTCTCGATACGAGTTTTGTGCATCTTCCCGCACATGGAGATCCCCGACCGCGGCAACTTTGAGTGCGCGTGCGCCGTCCTTGGGCGCGCTGCTCTTGACGGGATCAGCCATCACGGAATTCTCCCACACCACCGACGCCGGCGAAGCCCCATTCCTTGACGTCGATCTCGTAGTCGGTTTGCGAAAGCAGCCGCCCACGGCAGATCTTCATCCTTGGAGACGGCAATTGCCGTTGCTTGGCGAGGCGGTCGAGCAATTCATCGAGCAACCACGCCGGGATATGATCCCGCTCGCTCGGATAGATCCATCTGAAATTGATAAGCTGCATCAACAGAACCTCCCAATGAACCTCCAGATAAGAAAGCAGCCGGTGCCAATCGATCTGATCGCCCGCCTTGAGAATCGTATGAGCGATATCGGCGCCGTCGTGTCGCCCTCTGTCC
>NZ_RZQE01000436.1:0-5049 GCF_004022955.1 Mesorhizobium sp. M7A.F.Ca.US.002.01.1.1
GGCCGGTTCGGATCCTGCAGGCCCGCGCCCGCGCGGGCCTGCAGGATCCGAACCGGCCGATCGGCTCGTTCATGTTCCTCGGACCGACGGGTGTCGGCAAGACCGAGTTGACCAAGGCGCTGGCGAGCTTTCTGTTCGACGACGAGAGCGCCATGGTGCGCATCGATATGTCGGAGTTCATGGAAAAGCACTCGGTCGCCCGGCTGATCGGCGCGCCTCCCGGCTATGTCGGCTATGAGGAAGGCGGCGCGCTGACCGAAGCGGTGCGGCGCCGGCCCTATCAGGTCGTGCTGTTCGACGAGATCGAGAAGGCGCATCCGGATGTGTTCAACGTGCTTTTGCAGGTGCTCGACGACGGCCGCCTGACCGACGGCCAGGGCCGCACGGTCGACTTCCGCAACACGCTGATCATCATGACGTCGAACCTCGGCGCCGAATATCTCGTCAACCTCACCGAGGACCAGGATGTCGATCTGGTGCGCGACGAGGTGATGAACGTCGTCAGGGCATCGTTCCGGCCGGAGTTCCTCAACCGCGTCGACGAGGTGATCCTGTTCCACCGGCTGCGCCGGCAGGATATGGGCCGCATCGTCGAGATCCAGCTCAAGCGGCTCGAGAGCCTGCTTGTCGACCGCAAGATCACGCTATCGCTGGACCAGGAGGCGGTGGATTGGCTGGCGGCCAAGGGCTACGACCCGGCCTATGGCGCGCGGCCGCTGAAGCGGGTGATGCAGAAGGAATTGCAGGACCCACTGGCGGAGAAGATCCTGCTCGGCGACATCCTCGACGGCTCGACCGTCAAGGTGACAGCCGGTTCCGACCGGCTGAATTTCCGCTCCAAACCGACGATCGTCGCGGCGGAAGCGGCAGCCTGATCCCGCGCCACGCGTCCTTCCTGGACGCGCGGCGTTTTCATATAAAACGTGGGGTGGGGATGACACTGGACGACTACAACAGCTTCTGCGACTCGCTGCCTTCGACGACCCATGTCGTCCAGTGGGGTGGCGCCCATGTTTGGAAGGTGGGGGCCAAGGTCTTCGCGATCGGCGGCTGGGACGATGGCCAGCAGCTCTTCGTCACCTTCAAATGTTCCGATATCGCCTATGATGTGCTCAAGGAACAGCCGGGGCTACGGCCCGCACCCTATCTTGCCTCGCGCGGCATGACATGGATCCAGCGTCGGACAAGCCAGAGCATGGATGATGCCGCGCTGAAGGACTATCTGCGCGAGAGCCATCGCCTTGTCGCCCTGAAGCTTACCAGGCAGGCGCGCAAGGAATTGGGACTTGCCGAAAGCTAGCCTATATTCCTTGAGGCGCCGGAAAACCGCCATCTTCATGCCCGGTTCATGTTGGAACCATAGGATGGTGTAACTGGTTTGCTGGCGAAGGGGTTCGCCAGAAGACAATGCCGGCGGCGGCAAATTTACGGACCGGAGAATTTGGCCACCATGTTCCGCACGATCTTTGCCCTCTCGGCGCTAGCCGCCGGGCTTGTGTCTTCCGGGGCGTTCGCCGCGCCGACGACGGACAATGCGCCAAGGGTTGTCCGCGCTGCCGATACCGGGGGCATCCTTGTCGCCCAGGACGGTAATCTCGACATCTACTACGACGCCAGGGGCAACCGCGTGATCGTCGATGCCGATACCGGCAAGGTCATCGCCATCCAGCCGCCGCAGACCCGGCTCGACCGCCGCGCCTTGCGCCGCGAGACACGACTGCGCGAACTGGGCCGCGCCCCCGAAGGCGACGACCGCTACTATCTCGACGATCCGGAAGACATGGCGCGGTTCCGGCGCAAGCAGTTGGAAGAGGAAGGCCGCGTTATCCCGCCGCCGGCAGATGAGTACGATCCCTATGGGGACAATTCCGCCGAAGCCTACCCGCCGGCGCCGCAGGACGATGGCAATTACGACGACAATTATCCCGACGCGCCGCAGCCGGCTAAGCCGGGTACAATCAAGCGCCAGCCGCTGAACGAGGCCGCGATAGACCCTGCCCAGCCGACGACACCCGCCGATCAGGCGGCTCTGCCGCCAAAGGCCGGCGACAAGACCACCGTTGCCCCGGCACTTTCGCTGGGAGCGCGCCAGGATGTCGCCGCCCTTCAGGTGCTGCTCGACCGGGGTGGCGCTTCGCCTGGCGTCATCGACGGGCGTTTCGGTTCGAATGTCGACAAGGCGCTCGCCGCCTACAACCAGATCACCGGCGCCAATCTGCGATCGACCGACGCGGTCGCCATCCAAGCGGCACTTGCGCAATCCGGCGGCGATGCCTTCGCCAACTACACGATTACAGCGGAGGACGCGGCCGGTCCCTATGTCGCGTCGATCCCGGAAGACTACAGCCAGAAGGCGCAACTCGACCGCATGGGTTATACGTCGGTGACCGAGGCGCTCGCGGAGCGCTTTCACATGGACGAGAATTATCTCAAGGCGCTCAACCCGGAGGTCGATTTCAATCGTCCCGGCACGATCATCAAGGTCGCCAATTTCGGCAGGCTGGTTTCGACGCCGGTGGCGCGTATCGTCGCCGACAAGGACAAGAAAGAGGTTTTCGCCTATGACGCCGGCGGCAAACTGGTCGCCGCCTATCCCGCAACCATCGGCTCGTCGGATACGCCGTCACCGTCCGGCATACACACGGTGTCGCGCGTGGCGCTCGATCCGAACTACACCTACAATCCCAGCATCAATTTCAAGCAGGGTCAAAACGACAAGGTCCTGACCATTCCGCCGGGCCCGAACGGTCCCGTCGGTTCGGTCTGGATCGCCCTGGATAAGCCGACCTACGGCATCCACGGCACGCCCGATCCGTCGAAGATCGGCAAGACCGAGAGCCATGGCTGCGTACGCCTGACCAACTGGGATGCGCGGGAGCTGGCCAAATTGGTTTCGCCGGGCGTGACGGTGGAGTTTGTCGGCGGGCCCTCAGCCGATAACCTTGCGCAGCAGTGAACCGCGAAGCGCGGCGGCATAGACCAACTGCACGATCAGGATGAAGCCGACGCTGAGCGAGGGACTGACAAGCGAGAGTGCGGCACCGGCCGCCCACAGGATCTGTGCCTTGATGATGCGCAGATAGACCGTGCGTTTGGTTTCCGCATCGACATCCTCTGCTACGAAGCCGCTTTTCTCCGCATAACGCCAGCTCGCGAACAGCGTGACGCCGAGCGCCAGCAGATTGAGCCAGTAGACCAGCACCGCGGTTCTGAACTCGAGGAAGTCGGCCAGAAGGTCGGTCGAGAAGGGCAGCAAGGCGATGAAGGCGAGAAAGCAAAGGTTCAGCGTGGCAAGCCGTCGATCGGATTTGGCGATCAGACCATGCTGCGCCTGCTGGCCAAACCAGAAGATGGTCAGCGTCAGGAAGCTCAAGGCGTAGGTCAGGAAACGCGGCGCCAGGTCGGCGATCGCGGCGAGCAGCTCGCGTTCGGAATGGATCGCCTCGTGCGCCGGCACCCTGATTTCGAGAACGATCAGGGTGAGCGCGATGGCGAATACGCCGTCGGTGATCCCGACGATACGGCCGCGTCCCTCAGCCGATGCTTCAAGTGGCCGCTTCATCGATGTTTCCCCCTCGGCACCTTCCGGAAACCTAGCATGGTTGCCGCCATTTGCACCTGACAGGGTGCGACCCTGGCCAAACGGCTGGTTTCAGCGACAGCAAGCCACTGGCTGGTTGTTGCCGGTGCGCCAGGGGTTTAAGCAAGGTTTCATGCATTCACCAAGTGAAGCCGCCGCCGTCCCGCTGACCAATCCGGTCACGAATGGAACGTTTTGTCCGCAGTCGCGGCGACGATTTGTGCTGGTCGCGGCAATTCTGGCCTCGGCGCTTGGCTTCATAGACGGCTCCATCCTGGCCATCGCTACACCAGCGATCCGCGTCAATCTCGGCGCAAGCCTTGCCGAGGCGCAGTGGATTTCCAATGCCTATGCGTTGACGCTCTCGGCGCTGATCCTGGCCGGGGGCGCTGCCGGCGACCGATTCGGTCTGCGCCGCGCCTTCGTGGCCGGCATCGCGCTGTTCATCCTCGCTTCGCTTGCCTGTGCGCTGGCGCCGAATGCAATTGTGCTGATCGCATTTCGCGCGTTGCAGGGCATCGGTGCGGCAATCATGGTGCCTGGCAGCCTCGCCATCATCGCCAAGGCCTACCCGAAGAAAGAACGCGGCCGTGCTATCGGCATCTGGGCGGCGGCTTCGGCGCTGACCACGGCACTTGGCCCGGTGTTCGGCGGCTTCGTGCTGTCGGCCTTCGGTGACGGCATCTGGCGGGCGATCTTCGCCATCAACCTGCCGCTGGGCTTGATTTCGATCTGGCTTCTGCTGGCCAAGGTTCCGGCCGATGCGCCGACGGAGAAACGCAGCCTGGATCTCGGCGGTGCAGCGCTCGCGACATTGGCTTTCGGTGCGCTTGCCTATGGGCTGACCTCGATGAGCGCCAGCGGCGAGGGCCTCATGGCAGGGCCGAGCATTGCCGCCGGCGTCGTATTGCTGGCTGTCTTCATCGTCTTCGAGCTTCGTCAGCGCGAGCCGATGATCGACCTCAGCCTGTTTCGCGTCGGTGCTTTCGCCGGCGCCAATGTGGCGACGTTCTTCCTCTATTTTGCGCTGTCGGCCAACCTTTTCTATCTGCCAATGCTGCTGATCGCCGGCTGGGGGCTGAGCACGGCCGAGGTCGGCTTCATCTTCCTGCCCTTGTCGGCATCGATCGCGCTTTTGTCGGGACCTGTCGGCAAGCTGTCGGACCGGATCGGACCGCGTTTTCCGATCGCCTGCGGCAGCCTGGTCGTGGCTTTTGCGTTTGCCGGGCTGGCCTTGCTCACCTACGCCGGCATCCACAATTTCTGGACGGGAACATTCCCGCTGATGGGGCTGATGGGGCTCGGCATGGCTCTGGTCGTGTCGCCCTTGTCGACCGCGATCATGACGGCGGTGGAGGACAAGGACACGGGGGCGGCCTCCGGCATCAACAATGCCGTCTCACGCATCGGCGGTCTGATCGCGGTGGCGGCGATGGGCTCGCTTGCCGCGTGGGTCTACGCGAATGCAC
>NZ_RZQE01000437.1:0-5035 GCF_004022955.1 Mesorhizobium sp. M7A.F.Ca.US.002.01.1.1
GCTTGACCGAACCGCCGGCCTTTTCGATCTTCTCGATCGCGGCCTTGGAGGCGCCGGCGACGTCAAAGGCGAGCTTCGCCTTGATCTCGCCATCCGAGAGGATGCGCACGCCGTCCTTGACGCGGCGGATGACGCCGGCGGCAACCAGCGATTCAGCCGTCACGGTTGCCTTGGCGTCGAGCTTCTTGGCGTCGATGGCCACCTGGATGCGGGCCAGCGACACGACGGTGAAGCTCGTGGCGAAGATGTTGTTGAAGCCACGCTTCGGCAGGCGCCGGTAGAGCGGCATCTGGCCACCCTCGAAGCCGTTGATGGCGACGCCGGAGCGCGCCTTCTGGCCCTTGACGCCGCGACCGCCGGTCTTGCCGGAGCCGGAGCCGATACCACGGCCGAGACGCTTCTTGGAGTGCGTCGCGCCGTCCTTGTCACGCAGATCGTTGAGTTTCATCTGACTTCTCCTGCGCTCTGGCTCAGCCCTCGTCCACGACGCGGACGAGATGCTGGACGGCAGCGATCATGCCGCGCACGGAGGGCGTATCTTCCAGCGTGCGCTGCTTGTGCATCTTGTTGAGGCCGAGGCCGACCAGCGTCGCGCGCTGTTCCTTCGGACGGCGGATCGGCGAACCGATCTGCTCAACGGTGATGGTCTTGGTTGCTTTCTTGGCCATGGTCAAAATCCCTGGTCAGATCGACTATTCTTCAGCCGCAACGGCGGTGCCGCGGCGGGCCTGAAGGGTCGAATACTTGATGCCGCGAGCAGCAGCCACATCCTTGGGATGCATCTGGCTCTTCAGCGCGTCGAAGGTGGCGCGAACCATGTTGTAGGGGTTCGACGAACCCATCGACTTGGCGACCACGTCATGCATGCCGAGCGTCTCGAAGACAGCGCGCATCGGGCCACCGGCGATGATGCCGGTACCTTGCTTGGCGGCGCGCAGCAGCACGCGTCCAGCACCCCAGCGTCCTTCGACGTCGTGATGCAGCGTACGGCCCGAGCGCAGCGGCACGAAAATCATGTCGCGCTTGGCCGATTCAGTTGCCTTGCGGATAGCTTCCGGCACTTCGCGCGCCTTGCCGTGACCAAAGCCGACGCGGCCCTTCTGGTCGCCGACGACGACGAGTGCTGCAAAACCGAAGCGACGGCCGCCCTTGACGACCTTGGCGACGCGGTTGATGTGGACGAGCTTGTCCACCATGCCGTCATCGCGTTCTTCACGATCGCGGCCGCGGCCGCCATCCCTACGTTCCTGTGCCATATCCTGTTCCTTGTTTTTTTCCGGAAGCACGGTTGCTGATAAGATCCGGTGCCTCGCCCCGATTAAATCGGGAAACGGTCACCGGGGGCGAAATCATTTCCTTCGCATAATCTTTATCCGAAAAGTCTGCAACTTTTCGGGATCATGCTTAGAAGCTCAAGCCACCTTCGCGGGCAGCCTCGGCGAGCGCCTTGACGCGGCCGTGATAGATGTAAGCGCCGCGGTCGAAGACGACTTCCTTGACGCCGGCCTTGGTGGCGCGCTCGGCGATCAGCTTGCCGATCGCGGTGGCGGCAGCGGTGTCGGCGCCGGTCTTGAGCGAACCCTTGAAGTCCTTCTCGAGCGTCGAAGCGGCGGCGATGGTGTGGCCCTTGGCGTCGTCGATGACCTGCACATAGATGTTCTTCGACGTGCGGTGGACCGACAGACGCGGACGCTCGCCGGCGACCTTCTTGATCTGACGACGGACGCGCTGCGCGCGGCGCTGCGTGGATTCCTTGGTACCCATGATGGTCTTCCTTGCCTTCAAAAAACGGGGGCCGCCATATGCGGTAGGCGAAAGCGCCTCCCGCGACCGCTCCCCGCGGCGTTACACTCTTGGCTTGGCCCTTTCCGAAAAGTCTTCAACTTCTCGAGGCCAGGCCTACTACTTCTTCTTGCCTTCCTTGCGGACGATCTTCTCGCCGGCGTAGCGGACGCCCTTGCCCTTGTAAGGCTCGGGACCACGATACTCGCGGATCTCGGCCGCAACCTGGCCGACCTGCTGCTTGTCGATGCCGGCCACGGTGATTTCAGTCGGCTTCGGCACGGTGATGGTGATGCCCTGCGGCGTCTCATAGACGACGTCATGGCTGAAGCCAAGCGCCAGCTGCAGGTTCTTGCCCTGAAGTGCCGCGCGATAGCCGACGCCGGTGATCTCGAGCTTCTTCTCGAAACCGTCCTTGACACCCTGCAGGATGTTGACGATCTGCGTGCGCGACATGCCCCACTTGGAGCGGGCGGTCTTGGTCTGGTCGCGCGGCTGGACAGCGATCTCGCTGCCTTCCATCTTGACCAGCACTTCGTCGTTCACCACGAACTTCAGCTCACCCTTGGGGCCCTTCGCCGTCACGGTCTGGCCGTTGACGGTCGCGGTCACGCCCTGCGGCAGCGAAACGGGTTTCTTTCCAATACGAGACATTTTGTTGTCCTCGTCACTTCTCTTGTTTCAGGTCTCTGTCTTCGGGAACGATCCGAAGACCGGATTCCACTTTGCGGTCAACTGCCAGATCAGAAGATCTGGCAGAGGATCTCACCGCCGACGTTCTGTTCACGTGCTTCATGGTCGGCCATCACGCCCTTCGGTGTCGAAAGGATGGCGATGCCGAGGCCGTTTGCGACCTGCGGAATCGACTTGGCCGAAACATAGACGCGGCGGCCTGGCTTCGAAACGCGGGCTATTTCGCGCACGACCGGCGCGCCGTCGAAATACTTCAGCTCGATCTCGATTTCGGACTTGCCGTTGTCGAAGTCGGTCTGGCTGTAATCGCGGATATAGCCTTCAGCCTTCAGCACGTCGAGGACGCGGGTGCGCAGACGCGAAGCCGGCGTCGAAACGCTCGACTTCTTGCGGCCATACGCGTTGCGGATGCGGGTCAGCATATCGCCGAGAGGATCGCTCAATGACATGTTATGTCCTCCTTACCAGCTCGACTTGACCAGGCCCGGGATCTGGCCGTTATTGCCGAGATCACGAAGCGCGATGCGCGATACTTTGAGCTTGCGATAGTAGGCGCGCGGACGGCCGGTGACTTCGCAGCGGTTGCGGATGCGGATCTTGGCCGAGTTGCGCGGCATGGCGGCAAGCTTGAGCTGAGCGCGGAAACGCTCTTCCATCGGCTTGGACTGATCCATGATGATCGCCTTGAGCGCAGCCCGCTTGGGACCGTACTGGTCGGCAAGCTTGCGGCGCCTGTTGTTCTTCTCGACTGAGCTGGTCTTTGCCATTTCAGATTTTTCCTTTTCTCGCTGCCGTTACTGGCGGAAGGGGAAGTTGAAGGCCTTGAGCAATGCCCTGGCTTCGTCGTCCGTCTTCGCAGTCGTACAAACGATGACGTCCATGCCCCAGATCTGATCAACCTTGTCGTAGTTGATCTCCGGGAACACGATGTGTTCCTTGATGCCCATGGCGTAGTTGCCACGGCCATCGAAGCTCTTCGGATTCAGTCCGCGAAAGTCGCGGACGCGCGGCAGTGCGATGTTCACGAGACGGTCGAGGAACTCATACATGCGTTCCTTGCGCAGCGTGACCTTGGCGCCGATCGGCATCTTCTCGCGGACCTTGAAGCCGGCGATCGAGTTGCGGGCGCGGGTGACGACGGCCTTCTGGCCGGCAATCATCGCCAGGTCTTCGGCCGCGATCGAAGGCTTCTTCGAATCGGCGGTCGCTTCGCCAACGCCCATGTTCAGCACGATCTTGTCGATGCGCGGAACCTGCATCTCGTTGTCGTAGCCGAACTGTTCCTGCAGCGCCTTGCGGATGGTCTCGTTGTAGACCTGCTTGAGGCGCGGCGTGTTCTGAGCCTTGGACTGTTTGCTTTCAGCCTTGGGCTTCGTGGTTTGAGCCTTAGCCATTGATGACTTCTCCCGAGCGCTTGGCGACGCGCACCTTCTTGCCGTCCTTCTGGAAGATGAAGCCGACGCGGGTCGGCTTGCCATCCTTGGGGTCGGCCAGCGCGATGTTCGACAGCTGGATCGGCGCTTCCTTGGTGATGATCCCGCCCTCTTGGGACTGGGACTGCTTCTGGTGACGGCGGATCATGTTGACGCCACGCACCAGCGCGGTGTCTTCCTTCGGCTGTACCGAGAGGACTTCGCCCGAACGGCCCTTGTCCTTGCCGGCCAGCACGACGACCTTGTCGCCTTTTCTAATCTTTTGCATTGGTCCGGCTCCTTACAGCACTTCAGGCGCGAGCGAGATGATCTTCATGTGGTTCTTGGCGCGGAGTTCGCGCGGAACCGGTCCGAAGATACGCGTGCCGATCGGCTCTTTCTTGTTGTCGACGAGAACGGCCGCGTTCTTGTCGAAACGGATCACGCTGCCGTCCGGGCGGCGGATGTCCTTGGCCGTGCGAACCACGACCGCCTTCATCACATCGCCCTTCTTCACGCGGCCGCGCGGAATGGCTTCCTTGATCGACACCACGATGATGTCGCCCACGGAAGCGTATTTCCGCTTCGAGCCGCCCAGCACCTTGATGCACATGACACGACGGGCGCCGGAATTATCCGCGACGTCGAGGTTTGTTTGCATCTGAATCATGACTGGCCGCCTTCTTCTCTTCTAACGGGATGGGCTCAAAGCCCCTCCCCGGTCTGTCCAAAATTCGTTGTTTACGCCCGAGGTCAGGCTTGGTCCGAAGACACGACGATCCAGCGCTTGTCCTTGGAAATCGGCTTCGATTCCTGGATGAACACCTGATCGCCAACCTTGTGGGCGTTGTTCTCGTCGTGCGCCTTGTACTTCTTGGTCATGCGCACGGTCTTCTTCATCACGGGATGCGTGAAGCGCCGTTCGACCTTGACGACAACCGTCTTCTCGTTCTTGTCGCTGACGACGGTGCCCTGCAGAATGCGCTTTGGCATGGTTTTCGTCCTTAAGCCTTCTTAGCCGCGGACTTTTCCGCAGCGATGGTCTTGATACGCGCAATGTCCTTACGAACCTGTCTCACGCGCGCGGTCTTCTCGAGCTGGCCGGTGGCCTTCTGGAAGCGCAGGTTGAACTGCTCCTTCTTCAGGCT
>NZ_RZQE01000438.1:0-5032 GCF_004022955.1 Mesorhizobium sp. M7A.F.Ca.US.002.01.1.1
AAGCCGTTGGGGTTGTTGATGCCGAACAGGCCGAAATAGTCGGACTTGGTGGTGTCGAGGCCGGAGTTTGCGCCGACATTCACCAAATCCGGCGCGGCGAACGAGTTCTCGCCGCCAATCTGATAGGATTGGCCGAAAATGGCATTGGTGCCCCAGCCATTGTTGTAGGAGCCGGAATAGCGGAAGCCGACATTGGCGCGCGAACCGCCTTCGACGCGGTCGTAGCCGGAGAACTTGTCGCGTTCGAACAAGGTGGTCGCATCGAAGACCATGCTTTGGGCGTCTTCGTTGGGTACTGAGAGGCCGCCGACATATTGCTCGTTCGGACGCATGAAGACCTGTGCCATCGGTTCGATGACATGGCTGGACCCGCTGGCCATGGAAAACAGCACCGGCCAACGCATCTCGAGGCCTGCGGTTGCCATGTAACGGGCAAATGACGAGCGCATATCGGCCTGCTCGTTCAAATTTGCTGCCATATTGTTAATGGCAGTGAGCGAAGCCGATGACGCATTGAGGTAGTCGACGTCGCCCTGCAGTGCGAGCAATGGCGTCAGCACCAGCCCGCCATCGGTGACGAAGCTCCGCTTCCACTCGGCCTCGGCGGTGAGACGGCCCGATTCGCCTTCGATACCAGGGACACGCTGTATGGGGGTGGAGAAAGTGTCATCGAGTTCGTCGCGGCGGATGACACGCGCGTTGACGTTGAGCGATAGCTGGCCGCCGGCCACCGACGCATCAGGAATATAGGCGTAGTCGAGCGACGGCAGCACCCAGGGCTGTTGTCCGCTTCGCGCAGAGGCGTTGTCGTCAGGTGTATCTTCCTGCACATCGAAATGCATGGCGCGCACGTCGAAATAGTTGCGGCCGTTGAGACCCGTCAAGTAGACCGACGACTGGTGGACGCTGCTATTGTACTTTTCGATGCCGTAGGTGTTCGAGAAATTCTTGTCGGTCTGCAGCAGCACGTCCCAGCCGAAGTTCCAGCGTGAGTTGATGGCGAACTGCCCCTGGGTACCCATCATGCCGCGGAATTTGTTGGGATCGCCGGCGCTGCCCGAATTGACGTTGTGGCCAGAGCTGGAGGGGAAGGCAGTGGTGTCGAGGAAAGCGTCGGGATTCTGCTGGTGTATCCCGGCGATCTTCAAGCTGTACTCGCCATTGTTGAAGCGCTGACGCCACTCGGCCTCACCGAGGAAACCCTGCTTGGTATAGCCGGTGCCGGTGACGGTCAGGTCGTAGGTCGGCGCCAATGCAAGATAATAGGGGACTTTCACGCCGACGCCGAGATCGCTCTTGTAGATGATGCTCGGGATCAGGAAGCCGCTCTTGCGCTTCACCGTCGGGTCGGCAATTTCGAATGCAGGCAGATAGGCAAGCGGAAAACCGAAGAACTCGAAATTCGCATTCTCGAAGCGAACCGTCTTCTTCTCGCCGTTCCAGATGATCTTCTTGGCCTTGACGCGCCAGGTCGGCGCTTTGTCCGGCTTATCCTCGCACGGCTCGCAGGCGGTGTAGACGCCATTGTGGAAGGTGGTCAGCACGCCGCCCATGCGTTCGGCGCTTTCGGCGGCGAAATAGGCCTTGTCGATGGTTTCGACCCGCAACGCGTTGACGAAGCCGTCGGCGAAGTCATCGGTGATGTCGATATGCTGCGAATTGATCTTGGTACCGTCGCTGTTGATGACTTCGACGTTACCGCTTGCGACCATTCGCTTGGTGTTGCGGTTGTACTCGACCCGCTGGGCGACAAGGCGATTGCCACCATAGTCGATCTGCACGCCGCCAACGGCGGTCACGGTCTGGTTGTCGTTGTTATAGACCAGCGTGTCGGCCGCCAGCAGCATTTGCGAGCCGGACGGAACCGATGTCGCCATGTCGCCGACGTCCTGCGCAAGCGCCGGTGCCGGAACGGCGTAGGCAAGCACGCACGCCAAGGCGGTCGCCGCATAGAGGCGCGCCAAACCGGCCTGCCTGTTGCTGGGCAAAAACGCCTCCCTCACTAGCCGTCTTCCTTGTATAGCAGGAAAGTCACCCCGAAGAACATAGCCACCATGACCGGTACCCAGGCGGCTACGACAGTCGGCACGAATCCCGCCACGCCGAATGCCTTCACCAGAACCGAAACGACATAAAGCAGAAAGCCAGCGATGATGCCACCCAGAATCATCGTCGCCGACTGCCCCATCCTAGCAAATCGCATTGAAACCGTTGCCGCGATCAGCGTCATGGCGACGAGAAGGAACGGCAACGCCACGAGCGAATCAAACTGCATGGCAAAGGCATTTGCCTTGAGGCCGAAGGAGCGGGCAACCTCGATCTTTCCGGGCAGGTCGTAGAAGGGGATGGTTTCCGGGCGCGCCAGCCGCTCTTGCACGAATTCGGGCTTCAGATTGGTCGGTACGCGATCGGTTGCCGATGCCTGGATCGTGCCGTTCTGGAACGTCTTGACGTCCTGCAATTCCCAATAGCCGTCGCGCAGGAAGGCACGGGCAGCATCCTTGCGCTCGACGATGTTGCCTTGCGGGTCGAGAATGAAGAATACGACATCGGCCATTTCCAGGCCCTGGTTCAGGATGGCCCGCGCACCGATGATGGTGTCCCCCGAACTGGTTTTCTGCCGGATCCAGGGCGCGGCATCGGCCGAGACCGTATTCGATTTGCCGGAACGCAGCTGGGTTTCGATCTGCTCGGACCAGGAGAATGCATGCGCGGCGAGCGGATTGATGACGCCAACCGACAGGACGCCGAACAGCAAGGCTCCGATACAGCAGGGCAAGAGGAACTGCCAGGCGGAAACACCGGCGGAACGCGCGATGACCAGCTCGTAGCGCCGGTTCAGCGACACCAGCGTCGCCATCGCCGAGAAGAGACCGACGAACGGCACCGTCTGCAGCATGATCATCGGCATACGGAGGCCTGAAATGGCTACCGCCGTGCCGTAGGTGAAGCCGGGCAGGCCGGTGGTGCGGCCGGACAGCTCGGTGAAATCGATCAGGAACACCAGCGCTAGGAGGCCGATGAAGAACCAGATGGTGATCGTCACGTAGCGGAAGAAGAAATAGCGGCCCAGTGTCCAGCCCATCAGCCGACCCCTTGCCCTGATGTGCCGCGCCTGGACAAACGCAATTTGAAAGCATTCCAGCTGTCAGCGATGCGCGAGGCGAAGTTTGTCATCCAGTCCGCCCAGGTCACGGGCAGTTCCAGTGTCCGGTTCGAGACGATGAACCAGATCGCCACCGCGGAAGCCACGATCGGCACACCATAGACCATATAGGCATATTGCGGGATCTCATCCGCCTTGCTGGCGGCGAAAAAGCCCAGCCAACGCACGAACAGCGATATCGTGATCGCCGTGATCAGCGGATTGACGCGCGCCTCGCGGTGCGAGCGCGCATCCCCGGCGACCGCAAGCGCGATCAGCGCGAAAACCATGGAATAGGTCCATTCCGAGAACCGCTGGTTGACTTCGGCCCGGTATTCGTAGGGGCTCTGCTGATAATACTTGTCGTTGGCGCTCGGGTTGAGCAGGTACTGCGTCGTCTGGTCCTTGGGCAGGAGCGTCACCGCTGAAGCCGCCGCCATGAAGGCCGACATGTCGAAGGCATAGGAGGTGAAGCGGATGACGGAGAGATCGCCGGTCAGCGTTTTGCGATGGATGACGCCGTCATTCATCATCAGCACCTTTTCACCGCCGCGTTCGATGATGCTGCCGGTCTTGGCGTAGTAGACGAGGTTGACGCCTTCTTCGCGCGAATCGGCGACGAAAATGCCGCCCAGCCGATTGTTGGGAAGGCGCTCGCCGACCTGCAGGAACAACCCGTCGTCGATCTTGCGGAAGGTGCCTTCCTGGATGATCAGCGACAACAGATCCGCGCGTGACGACGCCACCAGGGCCCGGTTCTTCTGCCGTGCGTAAGGATCGATGCCGTTGTCGACGGCAAAGGAAAAAACGGCTGCGGCGAGCGCCAGCAACATGATCGGCCGCACGATCGTCCAGCGCGAGGCCCCCGCGGCGTTGACGACGGCAAGTTCGGAATCCGAATTCATGACGCTGAGTGTCTGTGCGACCGCCACCACAAGCGCAAAAGGCACCACGATCGGGATGATGGACGGAAGGATGAGGGCGGCGACTTCGAAGAAGGTCAGCGCCGATTGGCCGCTGTCGGTGACCAGATCGATCTTTGCCAGCACCTGCGTCGTCCATACGATCGCCAGCGTCCACACAAGAGCGGCCATGAAGACCACGAAAGCGCGGCGCATGATGTAGCGTTCAACGACCTTCATGAAGGCTTTTCTCGATTTTTTCGAACGGCATCATGCCGCCGAACAAGGTAGCTGTCCGGCAGCGCCTGCACAACTGGCTCATCAGATGGTCTATCCGGGTTCTGTCCCACATCACGCCCCCCGGCTGGGCGGAGTGTCGGCGGGAATGGATAAGAAAGGGCGAACATCGATGGTTAACAACAAGTTGCGGCAAAAAGCGGGGCCGTGCCGCGACGAATCGTCATCGATTCCATAGGTCATATGGGATGCCAATTCGGCAAAGTCTTGCCAAATGCCGGAAAACGACCAAATGTCGCGCATCGTTTCGAACCGCTTCCCCAAAAGTCGCGCATTCCCTGAAAGCAGGACATGATGAATCAAAGACCATCGATCGCCTTCGCCAAATTTTCCGGGTCCCAGAGCGCGGTGAACAAGAAGGGCACGGTCTTCGTGCTCGCGGCGGATGAGGGCGGCCTGAGCGACGTCGCCAAGGCCAGTGATCCCGGCAAGACACTGGAGCGGGCTTTTCCCGTGGCTGAGTTCACCGGCAAGTTCGCCAGCACGGTGGAAGTTCTGGCCCCGCAGGGAGCGTCGCTCGACAGACTGGTGGCGATAGGCACCGGCAAGGTGTCGGGACTGGACGAATATGCGTGGTTGAAGCTTGGCGGCACCGTTTCCGCGTCGCTGCGCAAGGCGACCGAGGTAGCGGTGATCCTCGATGTGGTCGGCGCCTCGCCGAGCGCGAAGGACGCGGCAAGCCTTGCCG
>NZ_RZQE01000439.1:0-5029 GCF_004022955.1 Mesorhizobium sp. M7A.F.Ca.US.002.01.1.1
CAGGTGCTCAGCCGGGCACCGGGCAACAATGCCGAAATCGGCGGCGTCAAGGTGGCCACGGAAAACGGCTGGTTCGCCGCGCGCCCGTCAGGTACCGAGGATATCTACAAGATCTACGCTGAGAGTTTTCGCGGACAGGACCACCTGCGCGCCATCCTGGCCGAGGCGCAGACGACCGTCGACCATGCGCTCGGGGCAACCAAAGGAAGCTGAACCGGCTGCACGGCTTGTGATGACCCATGCTTACGTCCCGAGGAGATGCTCCCCGGGGTAAACGATCGTTCCATCATGGCGCACGACAGCGCCTGGGGTCAGGCTGGCCTCCTCGACATGACCGACCCCAAGGATGTGCATGACCCGTTCGCCTTCTCCGAGCAGGTAGTCGGAAATGATGCGGCGGTGGCAGCGCCACCAGACGGCTTCCGCGCACATGATTGCGCAGCGATGCCGGCTGCCGAGCTCTCGCAGTTGCGCCAAGCCTTTGGCGAACGGCTCGGTCAGCGCATAGTCTGCGTAGTTGCGAAAACCACGTACGCGCCAATAGCTATTGGGGGAAGGTTCCGCCCCCCGCGCCTTGCCCCGCAAGCCGCCAAGCGCAGCGACATGCTCATAGCCGATCTGCCACGGCGCCAACGCTCCCGGAAGGCTGTCTTCGTTAAACTGCGGATTGGTGCGCGAGCGCGGCATCGACCTCACATCGACAACGAAATCGACACGAGACTCCCTAAGCAGTTCGGCGAACTCGACGATCGTACGCGTGGAATGGCCTATGGTGAAGAAGCTGTTCGTTTCGATTCCAATCTGACGGCGCACGGCGACCTTGGCCACCTCGACGCGGATTGTAGCCTGTTTATCGCGCAGATCAAAAAAGACCCCTGCATCGGGAAGCGATCGCTGGAACCGAATTCGCGTGCAAAGGTTGAGTGGTGGATCATCGCCATTCGATTGCGCCATCCAGGTGCAGAATGGCGTCTCGCGCGAGAATCCCTGTCACCCTTGGTCGAGCCACATGGCTCGAGTCAGCGTTACGTGAGCTGGAATTCGGAAGCCAGGGGGGGCAGCGGCACGATCGTTCGTGTGCACAGACTGACGCCGATGACCGGCGTGCCGAACGCAACCAGGGATGAGCGCTATAGACGGCGTCGGAGATTAGGAGATAGAGCGCCCCTTGCCACCATGCTCGCCCCAAGGGCGGCACAAGGCGAAGAAGCCCATCACCACGCCCACAGTACCGCAGCAGGGATCCAGGGTTTGGTTGCAGCGGCTAGGCATCAGCCGCGATCATCTTGTCCGGCACCGAGATGGTCTACATGATGCGCTCGCCGATGTAGTTTCCCTTCTCCGACGTGGTCCGCTCCGACTTCGGCGGGGGCGAAGTGAAGTCTGCGGCATTCCTTCCGTGCCTTGTCCGCTGGCCGACGAACGGGCGGGCGAGCGTCGGCACGTATCCTGACGAGACCCCCTTCGGCCACGGGACGGCTACGAGGATGTCCGCCATGTCGCCGTCCGCCGTAGCGTAGTGCACAGGTTGCCGGAGACGGAGGACTGCCGCCGCTGGCAGCAGGGACTCGTCATTTCGTCCGTGCGGCATCGCGATTCCGCCGCCGATGTATGTCGGCCCGCGGCGCTCCCGCCGCAGCAGGGCAGCCAACACGGCTTCCCGGCTTGCCCGCCCCTTTCGGCGAGCAGACCCGAGAGGCCAGAGCGCCTCGCGCTTCGTAGCTGGATGGACAGAGGATGATGTCCGGGCGACCTCCCCAAGCGCCCACGTTCCCCGCTCCGCCGAAGTGGCGGCGTTTCGGGCGGGATCGATCAGGGTCGGCGGGACCGGCATCGCATTGGCCGGTCTCACTGCAGCACCTGGGCCCGGCTTGCTCGTCCGCCGGGCCTCGTCCCCGACGCGCAGTGATCCGCAATCGCGGCAGGAGTGACGGTCGACGAGATGCACCAGGGGCAGCGGACTGCGGCGCGGGGCAAGAGGCTATTGCAGGAGAGGCACACCTGCCTCGTTCGGACGGTTCTCATGACACGCTCCATCGATGCGGCGCTCGGCGCCAAACCGCTTTGCCTGGAATGCTCCGGAGCAGGTTAGGTGCGGGATTCAGGGTCAAAGAGTTTGCTCCGGGAAAGGACGCGACCCTCCCGGCAAGCCTCGAAATCCTGATGAACGTCTCCATGCACATGCTGTCCTGCCTACTTCATCCCGACTTCAACTGCGGGAATGCGCCACCGATGCCCCTCAGAGCATCGCGAACGCGGTCACCATCAGGCCGAGAAGACCTACGGCTATGATGGTCTTTGTGATCGTGTCCATGTCAGGCCCTCCGGGGAATATAGGATTCCGCCACGATTACCGGGCTCTCGCCCAGGTAGTCCGCCATTGGGAGAGGTTTGGCTCCTTCTGGACTGAAAAGACCCTCAACCACCCGCGGGATGTGGTTGCGCGAAATGCCAATGTCCTCGAGTTGCCTGTTGTCCAGTCGCGAGAGTTCGTTGATCGCGCGGCTCCGCTGCCATTGGCGGATGGCACGAAGGAACAGCTGCCGCACTGTGGTTCTGGACTTGCGTTCGGACCCGCGTTCTGATGCCGATGGATAAGTGCGGTCGATTTTGGACATGTTGGTCTCTCCGCCGAAGTACCCGCGGCCGCACATGGCGGAACCTCATGCGAGCTTGGTCATGGACATGCCGACAAGCCGGCCGCTGAACGACCGGATACGATGTCGGACTGGGTGGGATTTGTTCCCGAGACGGCGGGCGGGCGCGCCCTTGCCGCTCGGGCTAGGAACGCGTCAGGAGGAACGCCGAAACGACCAGAAACTTCTTGTGACGACCTGCGATTACCATGCATCGTAGATGGGGCTCCTACACGGAAATTCAATCGAAGCGCGCCGCGTGCGGCCTTTGGACGCGAAACGGCCGGTATCGGCCAGCCATCTTGGACTTCTGCATCCGACGTTCCCATAATGAGGTCATGAACACACCTCCTCCAAGCTCCCTAACGTTCCGAAAGCGGCGCAAAACGCGCCGGTAACCCTGGCCGCGCGGGGAGTATCCGCCTGGCCAGGGGATCCTGCAGCTTCATCGTTTTCGCACGAAGCGCGCTGCCGGCCGTCGACCGGGGGCCGCACAGTGCTTGCCAGCAAGGAGACAAGGAATGGCAAAGAGGAAGGGCAACCGCGAAACCCGCAAACCGAAGCAGGACAAGGAGGTCAAGGGTCAGGCGGCGACCTCGGTGTCGGCGATCGTTGCGGGCCCAAATTTGGCCGGTCGTCGCCGCTGACGCTCGTAATGACTGCGGCGGCATCACTTATCCGGTGCCGCCGCAGCGTGTTCGACGCATGTCCGCAAGCCTGCCTCACCTCTGACCTCGAAGGGATGCCCGTCTTCCCTGCGGTCCTGTCACGGAAACGTGCTGCCCGGGCAATGAGCATCAGGTGACCGTGACGAAGGCGGCGACCAGCAGTTCGCGGGCTCCGACGCGGGAACCGAGCGCCGACAAGAAGACGATTGAGCAAGCGCGGTCGCGCCCGTTCCCCAGCCGAGGCCAAGTGTAGGTACGTGGATTCGCTAGCAAAAGCTGCCGAATCGCAGTGTTGCGATGGCTCCGGCAAGGGTAAGCACCACTCCGATCAGAAGCAGGGGGGTCGGCAGGCAGCCCACGGCGGCAGGTCGGCGGCTTGGAGCATTCGATCACCTCCCCGCGCATGAGGAACTTGGCGAGCGCTTGCTCGACATGGATCCTAGGACGCCCTTCGAAATACACCTCGCTTCCAGTGCGGGTGCCGGCAGTGAGCTCAAGGAGCATCGCGCAGACCTACATCGCGCCGAGGCAGAGCACCCGGTCCTGCGTGCGCGGGCCCGGACCACTCGGTAGACGTAGCAGCCGATGGCGAAACGAGCATGAGCTGCTAGTCCATGATGGCCGCAAAGGATAGCGGCCGTCATTCGAAGATCTCCCTCAGCAGCGCCTCGAAGCGGTTCTTGATAAAGGCGACCCATTTACGGCTCTGAGCGCTAGTCAGAGACCATGCCGTCGGTGCCAGTGTGCTTCGGCGTGATCAGGCGTGACCGATCGACACTGTCCTTCCGCTACAGCCAGATATCGCCAGTCCTTCGATTGGACTGTCGCTTCTTTCGTGCTTGCTTCGCTGATGCTGGCGTATCAGAAGGGGTCGGCATGGCCTTGAACGTTACCCTCCCATACGCGAGACCGCTTCATCCGGTTCACTTTCCATGTCAACGGAAAGACGTCGCGCCGGCCCAATCCACGCCAGATAGTCTCGATCCGGGTTTCCTTCCATCGTGAGATCGCCAGCATAGTAGGCCTCGTTCAGTGCGCCAACTCTCGAACCGACAACCATATACGCTGCAATTGCCGCGGCGCGCGAGCGAGCGCAGAATGCCAACCTGAGTGGCGCCGAATCTGTCGCCGCCCGCAAAGACAAAGCGGTCTTTGCCTGCGTAACCTCCTTGGGCACGACGCCCCCCCGAATTGTTGGATCGCGACGCCTGCCGCGATCCCACGCTCCAGCTATGGCGCCACCGTGATGCGGCCCTTCATGTTGGGGTGGAAGCGGCAGAAATAGTTGACCGCTCCCGCGGCCTTCAATCTCAGGCTTCCGGACTTCTTCGGCGGGATCATCACATCCCAGCCACCCTTCACGGTGGCTGTGTGGGCAAACACGTCCTTGTTTACCCACTCGATCGTGTCGCCAACCTTCGCCTCGACGGTCACTGGCGAGAACACCAGCTTGTCGATGGTGACCTGGATGGTTTCGGCCTTCACCGGCGCGGCGACGATTGTTAGCGCCAGTGCAATCCACAGTTGCCGTTTCGGCATCATCAGCGCTGTTCTCATTTCAGCATGCCGGCGACATGTTCGGCATGTTGTTCATGGCCTTGGAATATCTTCAGGCCGGTCTCCAGCAGATCCTTGAGCTCGGCGTTGCTCGCAGAGGGAATCAGGAGCGTTTGGAGAGCGTCGTCGACCTGCTTGTGATAGGCTACCTCGTTGTCGATCCAGGCC